>CABRIB010000066.1 GCA_902470915.1 uncultured Collinsella sp.
AGATAGGAGTCCGTCTCGTGGGCTCGGAGATGTGTATAAGAGACAGGTTGGTGAGCTCACGGACGGCCTTGATGACCTGGATCTTGTTGTCGCCGAAGCCCTCGAGCACGACGTCAAACTCGGTCTTCTCCTCGGCCTCAGCAGCGCCAGCAGCGGGAGCGGCGACAACAGCGGCAGGAGCAGCGGCGGAAACGCCGAAGGTGTCCTCGATAGCCTTGACGAGCTCGGAAGCCTCGAGAAGGGTCATTTCCTTAAGAGCATCGATGATCTCATCGGTGGTAAGCTTAGCCATTTCTAAGTCCTTTCGGTTTCCGTGTCTGTGCACGGAGATCAGTTAAAACACGGCGCGAATGCGCCAGGGGTGCGGCGTTGCCGCCGCGGGTGAAAACAGCAACTAGGCTGCCTTCTGCTCGGAGACCTGCTGAATCGAACGAGCGAGACCAGAGGAAACGCCGTTGACGCAGACAGCGATGTCGCGAGCGAAACCGGAGATGAGACCGGCGATCTGGCCGAGAAGCTGATCCTTGGTGGGCAGCTCGGCGATAGCCTTAACATCATCAGCGGAAACGGCCTTGCCGTCGGAGATACCGCCCTTGATCTCAAGGACGCCCTTGGACTTAGCGGAGAAGTCCTTAAGGGCCTTAGCGGCCTCGACCGGCTCGGACTCGTAGAACACATAAGCGACGGGGCCGGCGAGGATCTCGTCGAGCTCGGGCTGCTCCTGGTTCTTGAGGGCGATCTTGACCAGGTTGTTCTTGTAGACCTTCATCTCGGCGCCGCACTCGCGAAGCTGATGACGCAGCTCCTGAGCCTGCTTAACCGTCAGACCGTTGTAGTTGACGACGAACAGACCGGCGTTCTCGGCGATACGGGACTCGATCTCTGCAACCTTGTCGATTTTGTACTGCTGGGGCATGAATTACACCTCCTCGAATTCTTTCCGGGCACGGTCCGCCACAAGGACGTGACGGGGGCATGTCCAAAAAGAAAGCCCCCGCGCTGCATGAGCGACGGGGGCGAGAAGACATATCTACTCGACCACCTCGGCTGGCGGGATGTCCCATTAAGCTCGCGGGTAAGACCCGTTTGCGCCGGCTGTCTCTGGCAGCGGATTCGTGCGTGAACCGAAAGTATTATGGCGGGGACCCCGGCGTCGGTCAACGGGCGCGAGGATTCGTACACAAACCCTGCATACGCTCCGGTCCGAGGGGCCGGGTTGAGATTTTCGCTCGGTCAAGTCCTGGCTCGCACGAAGGCCACATTAAGTGGCCTTCGGCTCGTGCGGAATCTACGAAAATCTCAACCCGGCCCCTCGGATCGGAGCTGCGGTAACTTTGCTGCGGATCCTCGTGTCCGTTGAGCGACGCGCCCCACGCATAACCCTTATGTCGGTGGGCTGATGTGTTGCGTCCCTGAGGACTATAAGGTCGAAATGAAGGTGGACAGGCGGTGGAGGCCTTCGTCTAGGTCTTTGTCGGAGACGCAGTAGCTTAGGCGGATGTGGCCTTCGGTGCCGAAGCAGTCGCCCGGGACTAGGGCTACGTTGGCCTCTTTGATGGCTTTGATGCAGAAGTCTTCGCTTGTCAGGCCGAATTGTTTGATGCTCGGGAAGGTATAGAAGGCTCCTGCGGGCTCTACTGCGTCGAGGCCCATAGCGTTTAAGGCTGCGAGCACGCGTTTGCGGCGGGCTCGGTAGACTTTGAGCATGGGGGTTGGGTCGACGGTCAGGGCTCGCGCTGCGGCGTCCATTTCGAAGGAGACGGCGCTCGATACTAAGTATTGGTGGGCCTTTGCGATCTCGGCGATGACGGGGGCTGCCGCTGCGAGCCAGCCCAAGCGCCAGCCGGTCATGGCCCAGGGTTTGGAGAAGCTCTCGATGACTACCGTCTGCTCGCGTAGCTCCGGGTGGCGCTGGGCAAAGCGCTCGTAGCCATCCACATAGACCAGGCGGTTATATACGTCGTCGCAGACCACATAGATGCCCGCCTGCTCTGCCACGTGCGCCACGGCGTCGAGCGACGCCGCGTCGAGGATGCAACCCGTGGGATTGTTGGGCGAGCAGATGACGATGGCCTTAGTCGCTGGCGTCACGCAAGCACGAAGTGCGTCCTCGTCAATCTGAAATTGCGCAGGCTCTGTATCCAAAAAGACCGCTTTGGCGTGGTTGGCCACGACGATGCTCTCGTACAGGCCAAAGGCTGGCGTGGGGATAATGACCTCGTCGCCGGGGTTGAGCATAGCCATGAATGTTGCCGACAGGGCTTCGGTCGCGCCGTCGGTCAGGATGACCTCGTCGGCCGAAAACATAAGGCCCGCGTCCCCCATGTAAGTAGACAACGCCTCACGCAGGGCGGGGCGACCGTTGTTGGGCGGATAGTGCGTATCGCCGCGGTCGAGCGCGGCGGTCACCTCGGCGCGAATCACATCGGGCGTGGGAAAATCGGGCTCGCCAAGCGCAAGCGCGATGCACCCCGGGTGCTGGGCGGCGAGCACGTTAATCCGGCGGATACCGGAGGGCTTGAGCATGGCAAGCGAGGTATTCATGGGCAGACGCATGGCGTTCCTTTCGTAAGGGTTGCACTAGGATAGCGCGGCGGGGCGCCACCAGACGGTGTAACCTAAACGGAAACGAGCCGGAAAGGAGATGGCATGGAGACAATCGCGCGTGGCGACGTACCAAAAACACTACAAACCATTGCGTATATCAGTATTCCCAAGAGCGCCGATCTTGAGTTTTTGCTCTGGGACTTGCAGGATGCCATCGCCGCCTATGCTCAGCTTTCTGGCACCGCGCTCCCCCGCCCAGTCGACTTGAAGGCAAATGACGCCGGCAGCGTTGCCGATGGCATCGTGCTGGCCATTGAAGATGTGGCTGACGATGAGACGTTGACAGCTATCGAGCAGGCGCTTGAGCGCTTTGGCAGTACGGGAGCGCGTGTCTATGCCGTGATTCGAGCCGCACAACGGGGCGCTGAGCAGGCGCGTGGGACCACCGTTCGCCTGCACAAGGCATGTGAGCGCCATGACCAATTGTGGTGTGGCGGCGTTGCCATCTGCGCCGGCAGCGGCATTGCGGCGCTTCGTCGCTCTCCGCGCATGGGACTCTTGCGGCGACCGTTTTCTGAGGCCATGGACAAGCTCGTGGGCGCCGTTCGCATGGGATGTTCCGTCGAACACGCGCAAAAGCTCGGTGGTGCCGCAACGGGTGGCGTCGACACCGACGGCATGGTGCGCGCCACGTCTGCACTGCCCACACCGATCTGGCACGCCGTTATGAGGCGTCTTGCCGAGCACTCAAACTGCTAAATCGAAAAAGCCTGCCAATCAGCGGCGCCGCTCCACCGCTCAACAAGCCGCTCCAGGCGCCAGGCGGCATTGGCAGGACTTGTCGAGGGCAGGACGACGGCGGGCAACCCCGTCCGATCTTGCAAGTAGCGTTTGTAGAGTCGCCCTGCCGTACCGCCGTTACAGACAACGACCTCGATCGACGCGGCATCGGTAATGCGCTCGATATGCGCCGGCACAACGTTGCGGATGCTCGCGTCGCTCGAGCCCTTAATGTCGCAGCTCTCGATTGCATCCCACAGGGCCACGCCGCCGTTCAGCAGCATGGCCCGCTTGGCGGCAATGGAGGCATCGAGCATCGCGGGCTCACCGCTTGCCAAAGGATCGCCCTCGTTGGGCGGAACAGGCACACCGAGGCACGCGGCCATCACGCGCCAAAAGCGATTCTGAGGGTTGCCGTAATAAAAGGCATTGGCGCGCGAAAGCACCGAGGGAAACGACCCCAGCACCAAAACGCGCGAGTGCTGGTCGAACACAGGCTCAAACCCATGCTCAATATGTTGATAGCCCTCGTCAGACGCTGCCATGGCCTAGGCCCTCAGCAGATAACGCACCTCGTAGGGTGCAAGCTCAAGGGTGCCCGTCAGCTCGACCGTGGGCGCATCGTCGGCAAGCAGATCGACAAAGGAGCCGTTGAGCTCGCCGGTGCCAAAGGTGTAAGGCTCGTCCACGGCGTTCACCGCCACGAGCACCGTCGCACCGTCACAAGCGCGTTCGAACAGCAGCTGCTTATTCTGGATCACCACGTTGCGATAGGCACCGTAGTTGAGAGCACGGGCAGCCGCGTCGTCGGCCGAGCGAAGGTGCGCAAGCTGCGTGATGAACGCCGTCAGCTCGTTGGGCGCAGGCTCATTGAGCGCAGGTCGCAGCGCCCAGTCGCCATCGGGGCCACCCTTTTCGCCGGCAATTCCCCACTCGCTGCCATAGTAGACGCACGGGATGCCCGGCATGCCAAAGAGCATGCCGTAGGCGGGACGCAGACACGACTTGTCGGTGAGGATACTTGCCAGGCGCGGCACATCGTGGTTGTCGACAAACGACAGCAGATGTTTGCCGCGGTAGATGCACCACGGATCGCCGCCAAACTGGCGGTGCAGCGAATGGGCGATCTCGAACATGTTGACCGAGTTAAAGCTGGAGTACAGGCCCTTGTAGCACTCGTAGTTGGTGCAGGAGTCGAGCATCTCGTCGTTGACGATTTGGTTGTAGTCGCCGTGGAGCGTCTCGCCGATCAGCACAAAGTCGGGCTTGAGCTCACGGGTAAAGGCGTGCAGGCGGCGCATAAAGTCGCGGTCGAGCATATAGGCAACGTCCAGGCGCAGGCCGTCGACGCCAAAGACCTCGGCCCAGCGGCGCACGGACTCGAGCAGGTAATCGACCACAGCGGGATTTTGCAGGTTGAGCTTCACAAGCTCAAAATGGCCTTCCCAGCCCTCGTACCAAAAGCCATCGCCATAGCAGGAATCGCCGTCAAAGCTAATGTGGAACCAGTCCTTGTACGGCGAGTCCCACTTGCGCTCCTGCACATCGCGGAAGGCCCAAAAACCGCGGCCGACGTGGTTGAAGACGGCATCGAGCACCACGCGGATGCCATGGGCATGCAGCGTGTCGCATACGGCGGCAAAGTCGGCGTCCCCACCCAGGCGACGGTCGATATGGCGCAGGCTGCGTGTATCGTAGCTGTGGCTATCAGATTCGAGCGGTGGGTTGATGAGCACAGCGCCAACGCCGAGTTCCTGCATGTAGTCGGCCCACTTGGCGATTTTCATAATGGGAGCATCGGGGTTAGGAGCAACGTTGACGGCCTGGGCAAGCTCGTCCTCGGCAACGGGTGCGGCGTTTTCGCGCGGAGCCCCGCAAAAGCCCAGCGGATAGATCTGATAGAACGTCGTCTCGTATGCCCACATAGCAACCTCCCGGTAAGCTCAACACAACGACATCCATTGTATGCCCAGCTTGTATCCTCTCCCCCAAAATAAGTTGCGGTGGAATAGTTCCTGTCTGGGCCTTCAGAAGCCTTAAACAGGAACTATTCCACCGCAACTGATGAGGGGACGTGATTAGGCGACGGGCTTGGCGCGGCGGATGGCCGGAAACAGCACGGTGATGGCGAGGATGACGCCCACGACGGCAATCGCCCCGCCCGCGAAGCCGATCCAAGCGATACCGGGACCCGAAACCACGGCGCCGCCGATTGCGGTGCCCGTGCCAATACCGAGGTTAAACAGGCCCGAGAAGATCGACATGGCGACGGCTGACGAATCTGCCGGCGTGTGCTTGATGAGCTCGGCCTGGAACGCCACATTGAAGGCCGTGGCGCAGCAGCCCCACAGTGCGCAGACGCCAAGAACCGCGGCGAGCGATGACGCGGCAGGACCCATAAGCAGCAAGGTGACCGGTACTCCGGAGAGCGTGATAGCAAGGAACGGAAAACGGTGCCCGTCGAACAGGCGGCCGAACAGCCAGCTGCCCACCAAGCCGGAACAGCCGAACGCCGTCAGCGTCATAGTGATGGCGCTTGCGTCGACATGCGCGACCTGAGCCAGGAAAGGCTCAATATAGCTATAGCCCGCGTAATAGCCGGTCGCCATGAACACCGTGACCACATAGAGTGCGATGAGGAACGGGTTCTTGAGCAGCTCGGGCAGCTGCTTGAGCGTAAAACGCTCGCCCGCTGGCATGGCAGGGAACACCGTGGCCTGGTAGACGACCGCGACAGCAGACAGCGCTCCGACCACAGCAAACGTCATACGCCAGCCCACGGCCAGGCCAATGGCGCGGCCGAGCGGCAGGCCGAAGATCTGTGCGATGGAAGAGCCCGTAGCGATCATGCTGATGGCGAGCGCCCCATGGCGGGTGTCGACCAGGCGCGACGCCATGATCGAGGCGACCGACCAGAACACGGCGTGCGCGCAGGCAACCACCAGGCGCGCGCAGACTAAGATGGGATAGGTCGGCGCCAAGGCGGACAGGAACTGGCCCAGCGAGAACACGGCAAGCACGCCCAGCAGCATCCGCTTGAACTCGAAACGCGAAGCGAACACCATGAGCGGTAACGACAACAGCATGACGCCCCAGGCGTAGACCGAGATCATGATGCCAGCTTGGGCCTCGGTGAGCGAGAACGACGCGGCAATATCAGTCAGAAGGCCGATGGGCATGAACTCCGACGTGTTGAACACGAACGCACAGCAAGTGAGCCCGACGAGCGGGAGCCACTGCCTGAGCGTGATGCCGTCTTGCCTTGCCTGACTCATATATAACGTCTCCAATCATTTTGAGCGGAGGCGATTATATAGCAACGGCCCCGCATCCGTCAGCAACAGATGCGGGGCCGAAAACAATTCGATACACAGAGGTTGCGTCGTCAATAAAAAACTAAGCCAACCCCAGCAATATGCCCGCCGAATGCACGACAAACGCCACGATCCAGGCGACTGCCACCTGAAACGCGAACACGGCAACGGCGTAGCGCGCGCCCAGCTCGCTCTTGACGGCGCCGATGGCTGCCACACAGGGCGGGTACAGCAGCGTAAAGACCAGGAACACATAGGCAGTGAACGGCGAAAACATGGTCGACAGTGCCGCGGGCGAGGTCGCGCCCAAAAGCACCGTGAGGGTCGAGATGACACTCTCCTTGGCGATAAGTCCGGTGACGAGCGCCGTGGATGCACGCCAGTCGCCAAACCCAAGCGGCGTCAGCGCCGGCGCAATGATGCTGCCGAGACCCGCAAGCAGACTCTGCGACTGATCGGCGACCACATTAAAGCGGATGTCGAACGTCTGAAGGAACCAGATGACCACGGTAGCGGCAAAGATAATGGTAAAGGCCTTGGTAATAAAGTCTTTGGCCTTATCCCATGCCAGCATCACCGTCGTCTTGACGCTCGGCAGGCGGTAATTGGGCAGCTCCATGATAAACGGCACCGGGTCGCCCTTAAATGCCGTGCGGTTGAGTACCAAAGCCGCGATACAGCCAACCGCAATGCCGATCAGATAGAGCGAGACCATGGCGGGAACCGTCGCCTGCGGGAAAAACGCCCCGCACAGCAAGCCGTAAACCGGCAGCTTGGCTGAGCAGCTCATAAACGGCGTGAGCATGACCGTCATCTTGCGGTCGTGCTCGGATGGGAGCGTACGGGTCGACATGATAGCCGGCACGGTGCAGCCAAACCCGACGAGCATGGGTACAAAGCTGCGGCCCGACAGGCCAAAACGACGCAGCACCTTATCCATGACAAAGGCGACGCGCGCCATGTAGCCCGAGTCTTCCAGAATGGAGAGGAACAAGAAGAGCACGACGATAATCGGCAGGAAGGTCAGCACACTGCCCACGCCCGTAAGCACGCCGTCGACAGCCAGCGAGCGCACCACGTCGTTGGTGCCGAACGCCTTGAGGCCCGCATCGGCCGAGGCGATGATAGCAGCGATACCGTCCTCCATGAGTCCCTGCAACGCCGCGCCGATCACGCCAAACGTCAGCCAAAAGACGAGGCCCATGATCACCAGGAACGCCGGAATGGCCGTGTAGCGACCCGTCAGGATGCGGTCGATCTTGACGGAGCGCACGTGCTCGCGGCTCTCATGCGGCTTGACGACGCAGCGCCCACACACGTCGCCGATAAAGCTAAAGCGCATGTCCGCCAGCGCAGACAGGCGGTCAGTGCCGGCCTCGCCCTCCATCTGGGTAATGATGTGCTCGATAGCGTCGAGCTCGTTGCGATCCAGGTGAAGCGCCTCGGTCACCAGCTCGTCGCCCTCAACCAGCTTGGTCGCCGCAAAGCGCACCGGGATGTGCGCCGTCACGGCATGGTCCTCGATCAGGTTGGCAATGCCGTGGATGCAGCGATGCAGTGCGCCGCCGTCCGATCCATCGGGCGCACAGAAGTCCAGGCGACCGGGGCGCTCGCGGAACCGCGCCACGTGCAAGGCATGATCCACCAGCTCGCCGATACCCTCGTTGCGGGCAGCGCTAATGGGAACAACAGGCACGCCCAACAGGCTCTCGAGCAGATTGACGTCCACGGCGCCGCCGTTGGCCGTCACCTCGTCCATCATGTTGAGCGCGATGACCATGGGGCGGTCGAGCTCCATAAGCTGCAGCGTCAGGTACAGGTTACGTTCGATGTTGGTGGCGTCGATGATGTCGATGATGGCGTCGGGGTTTTCGTCCAAGATGAATTGGCGGCTGACGATCTCTTCGCCCGTGTACGGCGACAGGGAGTAAATGCCGGGCAGATCGGTAACGCTTGCCTCGGGATGGTTACGGATGGTGCCGTCCTTGCGGTCGACCGTCACGCCAGGAAAGTTACCGACGTGCTGGTTGGAGCCCGTAAGCTGGTTGAACAGCGTGGTCTTACCGCAGTTTTGGTTGCCGGCGAGGGCAAAATGCAGCGGTGCGCCCTCGGGCACGGCCGTTTTTGCCGCACGGGGCGAATACATCCCCTCGCCGAGTGCCGGATGCTCCGTCGTTCCGATTGCGGCGTTGGCGCGCGGACCGGTATCGGTGTCGTGCACATCCACGAGCTCAATGCGTGCGGCATCATCCTTGCGCAGCGTCAACTCGTAGCCACGCAGGCGAATCTCGAGCGGGTCGCCCATGGGGGCGTACTTCATCATGGTGACTTCGGTGCCCGGCGTTAGGCCCATGTCCAAAATATGCTGTCGGAGTGCCTGGTCGTCCGATGCCACCGATGCGACAACGGCGTCCTTTCCAATCTCGAGCGTATCGAGCTTCACGTCCGTGTTCCTCCCCCGACGCCCACAGGGCGTTGCATTTAGTTTACCTTGGCTAACCGTTTGCCACGGCTAACCAATTTAACCATGCATGATAGCGCGAACACACAACGATGTTCAATCAGCAAATTGGCGCAATGGGGACAGGCAGGAGAGTTCAGGGCCATAGTTTCCCGATGAGGCCTCTCGGGGAAACTACATCCCAGAATTCCGGCTCGAAACGGGATATGGTTTCCCAAACAGGCCTCTTACGGAAAATGCATCCCGGAATCCCCGCTCGAAACGGGACGCGCTTTCCCAGTCGAGGCCCTATGGGAAACTGCGTCCCACCTTGAAAGGCAAAACTGGGGCGCAGTTTCCGGACGGGGCATCAAAAAACGAAGTTGCGGTGGAATAGTTCCTGGATGGGCTGGTTGATGCCCCAGATAGGAACTATTTCACCGCAAGTTATTGAAGGGTTTGGATGCCGGGACTCTTACAGATGGCGCTCCAGGAAACGGAAGGCCAGGCGGATCCAAGGACGGACTGCCACCTGCTTGTCCTCGTTGTCGACCGCGGTGTTGGCGTTGCCGAGCGAAAGGCCGTGACCGCCCTGGTCAAAGACGTGCATCTCGCAAGCGACGCCCTCCTCGGCCATGCGCTGCGCAAACGGATAGACCTGTGCGATCGGCGCTGTCTTGTCGTCGGACACGCCCCACACAAAGGTCGGCGGCATCTGGCGCGAAACATGCGTGGTAGGGCAAATGTCGGTCAGGTGCTCATCGGTCGCCTCGCCGCCCGTCACCATCGACAGATAGTCGTTGAGCAAATCGCGCCCTGTCTTGCCACCCGTCTTGGGCACGCGCAGGTCGATGCGCGGGTCACGCGTCTGCATATCGCGCACATAGGCAAGGTCGAGCAACGGATAGCCCAGCACCACGGCGTCGGGACGAATGTCGTCCGGACGCGCCCCGGCAAGTGCCGCGAAGGGGCCGGTCTTCCACTGCGTTGCCAGCGAGGCGCAAATCATGCCGCCAGCAGAAAAGCCCACGACGCACACGCGCTTGGGATCGACATGCCACTCGTCGGCATTCGCACGCACCGTGGCGACCATCTTGGCAAGATCTGCCTGGGGGTGCGGAAAGCTCACGTCACCCGTAGAACTTGTGACATAGTTGAGCACAAAGGCCTGGTAACCGTGATCCAAAAACGCAAACGCCACGGGATCCTGCTCATGCGGAGCGATATGCGTAAACGCACCTCCGCCGCAGATAATCACGGCAGGGCGGCGGCCATTCGGTTTATCGGGCAGCGGTTCGGCACCCAAATACGTAAACGTCGCCGGATATTCCTCGGTCGGCTCCTCGCCCCACAGCGCATGGTTCTCGACAATCATATGTGCTCCCTTCGCGCAAATTAAGCGCCATTGTTTTTCGCCTTCAAGCGTACCCCACTTGAACCCGTGACGCAGAAACACGCCAGCAATAAGTTTCCCTTCAACTGATATATCACATAATCCCAGCTCAGAGGTATCGCTGAGCAGCGTAGAATAGGGGGTGTTGACCAAGCCGCGAAACAGATATGAAACGTTTCCGGCAAACCAAACGCGCGATATGCGCCTATTTAAGTTGGAGGCAACTATGGGTCTGCTCGATTCGCTTAAGTCCACCTTCACCTCGACCGGCGAGGCGTCCGTTCCGCCCGCAGCAAGCTTCGCCACCCGCGAAGGCGTCATCTATGCCCCCGTCAACGGCGTGCTCGTCAGCCTGGACGAGGTTCCCGACGAGACGATCGCCTCGGGCATGCTTGGCCAGGGCTATGGCATCGAGCCCATTACCGGCACCATCTATGCGCCCGCCAACGGCCGCATCGGCGCCACCACTGTCACCAACCACTCCATCGGCATGATTACCGAGGACGGTCTGCGCGTATTCATCCATGTTGGCCTGGGCACCGTGGAAATGAACGGCAAGGGTTTTGCCCGCTTTGTCGAGATGGGCGATGTGGTCAAGGCCGGCCAGCCGCTCATCAGCTTCGATCGCGAGGCCATCAAGGCCGCCGGCCACGAGGACATCGTGACCGTCATCGTCTCCGAGCTCGATCGTCTTAAGAGCATCGACCATGTCGGCGAGTCTGGAACGCTTATCGGCGGCAACCCGCTCGTCAAGCTTGGCGACCCGCTGCTGGTTGCCAAGACCAAGTAGCCAGGCCCCGCGCCACACAACCAAAAGGCACCTCGTCAAGCGCCCGCGACCATTTGGCCGCGGGCGCTTTTCGTTTGAAAAACCATCCCGCCAATGCCTTATCTGTATAGCCCAAATGAGCCGAGCTGCTAGAATATCGAACTGTATGGATAAC
>CABRIB010000067.1 GCA_902470915.1 uncultured Collinsella sp.
ATACGAGGTAGGAGTCCGTCTCGTGGGCTCGGAGATGTGTATAAGAGACAGCCTGCACCCCGGCGTGCCGTACAAGCTGCGCGTTGCCATCGAGCGCGAAGCTCGCGCCATGAGCGGCTACCGTTACGGCCGCGACCTGGCCAACGAGTTTATGGATACGCTCGAGGGCGCGCCCAAGGGTGATATCCGCGGTGCCATGGCGCTGCTCATCGACAAGCAGGACGATCCGCGCCGCGTTGAGGTCTACTCGGCGCTGCAGGATCTGGTGCTGGCCGGAGGTCACTAGATGGAGCTCACGGACCGCTCTGGTTACTTTGCGGGTCCCGGTATGCTCGGCGGCTCCTTTGGCGATGCCTCGCGCGCAAGCGACGAGGCCGCCGAGGGCGTCGCCGACCCCTGTCTGGGCCACGCACCCGACCAGGTGGTCTTCTACGAGCTCACGCGTAAGTTTGTGGAGACCGAGGAAGACGTTCCCCAGGAGGCCTGCGACGTGCTGTACTACACGCTCGCCGTGGGCCACCACACCGGCGTGCTCGATTGCTTTGAGCCACGCCTGTCGGTGCCGGTGGATGTCTTCTATTCGCTCGTCGATGCGCTGCCGGAGGGGGAGGCCCGGACTAAGTTTGAGGCCATTCGCTCCTTTGGCGAGTGCCAGCTTGACAAGGCGGCGGTGCCGTCGCTGTTCGAGGCCTGCGACACGCTGCTCGACGAGCGCGGTTTTCGCGGCTCGGCCAAGGCCGGCATCTCGGTGTTCGACGACGACTTTGGCCTGCATGCCCAGCAGGTCGCGTTTCTGATGAAGTTCCGCGATCTGGTTGAGCGCGTGCGCGATGTGTCGGGCGTGTACCTGACGGGAAGGTTGCAGTAATGGGTCGCGTTGTGGATGGACGTGTGAACGGCGCCCCGTTTGCGGGTATCGTGCTCACGGCGGGAAGCGTGCTGCGTGCCGACGATGCCGCCGGCCCCGTGCTCTCCAAAAAGATGGAGGACGCGCCCATTGCCGGTTGGTACACCATCGACGGTGGCCAAACGCCCGAGGATGACATCATCGAGGTCAAGCGCGAGCGTCCGCCTCGCCTGGTCTTGGTCGATGCCGCCGACATGGCGCTGCCCGTCGGGTCTATCCGCCTGCTCGATAAGCGCGATGTGGCCCGCAAGTCGATGTTCACCACGCATTCGCTCCCTTTGTCGATTCTGATCGAAGAGATTGAGCAATCGTGTGATGATATCGTCTTCATAGGGATCCAGCCGGGCGATACGGAGTTTTACAACCCCATGTCCCCGGAAGTCTTTGACGCCGTCGACGCCGTGTACGACGCCGTGGCCGCCAACGACTTTTCCCACTTTGTCCGCTTGGGACAAGAGCAATAGGAGCGCTTGTCCCTGCTGATTAGGAAAGAAGTGATTGACATGGCAGATTCCAAGGCAGAATATCCCGCTCCCGATTGCCTGGCGCCCGCCGCGATCGAGGCCAAGACCGAGGCCGCCGGCGTGACCAAGGCTAACCTGCCGGTCGCTAAGGCCTTTCTGTTGGCAATGTTCGCCGGCGCGTTTATCGCCTTCGGCGGCCTGTTCTTTACGGTGTTTTTGAGCGACAGCACGCTGGGCTGGGGTGCCCAGCGCGTCGTGGGCGGCCTGTGCTTTTGCCTGGGCCTGGTGCTGGTGCTGGTGTGCGGCGCAGAGCTGTTTACCGGTAATTCTCTTATGGTCTGCGCGCTCAAGAGCAAAAAGATCACCCTGGCTCAGATGCTCAAGGCTTGGGTCGTCGTATGGGTCGGTAACTTTGTCGGTGCCCTGTTCATCGTCTTTTTGGTGTACATGGCCGGCATCTATAAGCTCAACGGCGATGCGGTCGCCAATTCCATGGTGAGCGTCGCCGCCGGCAAGGTGACGATCGACTGGGTGACGATCTTCTTCCGCGGCATCCTGTGCAACATCTTTGTGTGCCTAGCCGTGTGGATCGGTACCGCCGGCAAGACCGTGGTCGATAAGGTCGTGGGCATTCTGCTGCCCATCGCCGCCTTTGTGGCCTGCGGTTTTGAGCACTGCGTTGCCAACATGTACTTTTTGCCCATGGGCGCCGTGATGCACGCGTGTGGCTACGGTGCCGATGTTGCCGGGGCCGATGCCCTCAATGCCGCGGGCATTGCGTTTAACCTGTCCGCCGCCACGCTGGGCAACATCGTGGGCGGCGCGGTTCTGATCGCGCTCGGCTACTGGTTTATCTACGCTAAGAAGTCCGAGGCGTAAGGTACCGTCTGTTTGACGTTGGGCCTCCCGCGGGGCGTTGCCGTGCGGGGGGCTTTTTGGGTCCGGGGCTCGTTGCCGGGCTTTTGGCCTGTTGTGTTTGGCTGATGAAAGGGGTAATCGAGATGGCATCTGCTGTGAAGCGTGACGGTCGCGCCGTGGTGACCACATGCGGGGGATGCTATGCCGATTGCGCCTTTGCGGCACGCGTTGAGGGCGGTCGCGTGGTGGCCGAGTTGCCGGTTGTGGGGCATCCGTGCGCGGCGCGTGCCCTGTGCGCCCGCGGACGCCATCGCCTGGCAATGCCGTTTGACGAGCGCGACCGCATCGTGCACCCCATGCGACGCCGCCAGGATGGCTCGGGGTTCGATGCGATTACCTGGGACGAGGCGTTTGCGCAGATCGCTGCGCGCCTTGGGGGGATTGTTGACGGGCATGGTCCGCGCGCGCTGGGCATGACGCTCGGCGTGCCCTCGTTCGACCGCTACTGGGCGTATCGTTTTATGCATGCGCTGGGCTCGCCCAACGTGTACGGCGCCGATGGTGCCTGCGAGGTAAGCCGTCTCACCGGCTGGGAGCACAGCCTGGGCTATAGTCCCGCCTCCGACCTGGCGCATACCGATTGCATCATGTACCTGGGGCGTTCCATTGTCGATTCGTCGACGATGGGGGCCGTTGATGCGCTCAACGATGCCCGTCGCCGTGGGGCGAAGATTATCGTGGTCGACCCCCGGCGCAGTGGCTCGGCTGCGCTTGCCGACCGCTGGCTGCGCGTGCGCCCGGGCTGCGACCTGGCCTTACTGCTGGGCATTGCGCATGTGCTCATTGCCGAGGACTTGTACGACCGTAAGTTTGTTGCCCGCTATACCACGGGGTTTGATGAACTGGCGCAGGCGTCCAGTGTTTGGACGCCCGAGTGGGCCGAGTCGATGTGCGATGTGCCGGCGGACGATATCCGTGCGACTGCGCGTGATTTGGCTGCCGCCGCGCCTGCCGCTGTGGTGGATGCGGGCTTTCATGGTGGCATCGGTATCGCGTATGCCAATAGCACCCAGACCGCGCGCGCTATCTGCTTGGTCGATGTGCTACTGGGCTGTATTGGACATGCGGGTGGCGCGCTCAATCCGCCCACACCGCTTTCACTGGGCGACCTCGATCCCACTCGCTTTGCGACGCCGCCGGTGCCGCGCGAGCCCAAGCTGGGGTCCGAGCGCTATCCACTGGTCGATCCGGTGCGCGGACTGTGCACGACCATCGGTCAGTCGATTCTTGCCGGCGATTTGCGTGGGCTCATCGTCTATGCCAGTAACCCCGGTGCGGGCTATGGCAATGCACAGGCTTGGTTGGGCATCTTGCAGCAGCTCGACTTGCTCGTGACGATTGATATTCGCTGGTCCGAGACGGCGCGCGCTTCCGACTTCGTGCTGCCCGACGTGACGTATCTGGAGGCCGACCGCGGTGTGGGCACAGTCGTGGGCGTCAACGATTCGCGCGTGTTCTACCGCAACGCCGTGCTGCCCGTGCAGCATGACGGCACACGTCCCGGTCGGGAGATTTTTGCCGGTCTGGCGCAGGCGTGTGGCGTGGGCGAGTATTTCCAGTTTACGTCTGACGATCTGACGGCTGCCCAGGTGGCGCCTTTTGGGATCGATCTGGACGAGCTCAAGGAGCGCGGCTGGGCCGATACGGGCGTGGCGCTGCCGTCGCGCACGGGTGAGCCGGTGATTCCGCTTGCCGGCGGCAAAATTGCGCTGGCAAGCGACGTATGGGAACGAGTCGGCATGGGTCGTGTGCCCAACTGGATTGCGCCCATGGTGGAGCCCGGCCCAGGGATGTTTCGCCTCATTAGTGGCAACCGTCCCTTTGAGTCGCACACCTCGCGCAGGCTTGCGGCTCAAGGTGCCGCCGAGGCTGGATCGGACCTGGATGCCGTGCAGATGAATGCCGATGCTGCTGCGCACATGGGCATCGCCGACGGCGAGATCGTCGAGCTCGTGAGCGATATGGGCCGCGACCGCGTGCGCGTGGAGACGACGCCGTATCTGCATCCGGCGTGCATCTTCACCTCGGCCGCTCCCGGCGGACGTTCGTTTGGCGCCGATGCCGGCGGCGCTCAAGCCTTGGGCGTCGGCCCGCTCGACCATACACCGTTGCGTTGGGACCCGTTGACGGGCGCCGCGCTCACTCAGGAAAACGCCGTTCGCGTGGAAAAGATCGCGGCGCGCGGGGATAATAGCGATTGATTGACTCAGCCGATCGAATTGGCTGATAGTTTGACGTTCGAACGATTGATTCACCTTTGGTTTTGAAAGGCCGCACATGAGCGATAGCCAGAACATGTCCGATGAGGTGCGCGCCCGCCTGCGCGCCATTCCCTCCGTCAACGAGCTGCTTGCCGAGTGGCCGGTAGTGAAGGCGGCGGGGGAGACCTGCGACGCGGTGGTGCATGCCGCCGTCACGGCCGAGCTCGACGAGGAGCGCGCCGCCATTCGCGCCGGTGCCGCCCCGCGTTCCAAGCGCGACCTGGCCTCGGCCATCGAGTGGCGTGCGCATCGCTCTGCGCTGCCGAGCCTGCGCCCAGCAGTTAATGCCACGGGTGTGGTCATCCATACCAACTTGGGCCGCGCCCCGCTCGCGGAGTCGGTCGCCAAGGCCGTGGCCGAGGTTGCGCGCGGGTACAGCACGCTCGAGTACAGTGTGGACACTTGTTCGCGCGGGTCGCGCAAGGAGCACGCCGCGCAGCTGATTCGCTCGCTCACCGGTGTCGAGGACGCGCTCGTGGTCAACAACAACGCCGCTGCGGTACTGCTGGTGCTGGCGACCCATGCCGTAGGCAAGGAGGTTATCGTCAGCCGCGGTGAGCTTGTCGAGATCGGCGGCAGCTTCCGCATCCCCGATGTCATGGCGGCTTCGGGCGCCAAACTCGTTGAGGTCGGCGCCACCAACCGCACGCATTTGGACGACTATGAGCGCGCCATCACGCCCGATACGGCGATGATCCTCAAGGTCCATCCTTCCAACTATCGCATCGAGGGTTTTCACGAGGAAGTGAGCTCAAGGGAGCTCGCCGCCCTGGCCCACAAGCATGGTCTGCTGTTCTACGAGGACCAGGGTTCGGGCGCGCTGTTGCCCGATGACATCCTGGTGCGCGGCGGCGAGGAGCCTACGCCGGCTTCGGTTGCGGCGGGGCTCGATTTGGTGTCGTGCTCGGGCGATAAACTGCTCGGTGCCGCACAAGCGGGCATTATCATGGGCCGTCGCACTCTGGTCCAGGCCTGTGGGTCACATCCGCTTATGCGCGCCCTGCGCCCGGGCAAGCTCGCGCTGACGGCGCTCGAGGCCACGCTGCGTATCTACATGGACGGCGCCGATGTTGCCCATCGCGAGGTGCCGGTGCTCAACATGCTCACGCTCCCGCAGGCTCATCTGGAGGGTCGTGCCCGCAAGCTGTGCGATCGGATGGTCGCCGGGCTCGATAAGGCCGGTTGCCCGTGCGCCGTTCAGGTGGAGATCGTCGAGGAATCGTCGACCCCTGGTGGCGGCTCGCTGCCTACCGTGGAGCTGCCCACCATGTGCGTTGCCGTGCGCCTCGTCGATGAGCGTCTTTCCGTTGACGCACTCAAGCGCTCGCTCGTCCAAGATTTCGACACGCCGGTCGTCACGCGCGCCTCGCACGATCGCGTCCTGTTTGACGTGCGCACACTCGTGGGTGACCGCGATATCGAGACGGCGGCATCGACGCTCGTCGCGTGCGTTGAGAAGGCGATTGCTCGATGAGTGAGGTTCAGGCGCTGGTGGAGTGTCCCGTTATCGTTGGCACGGCGGGCCACGTTGACCACGGCAAGTCGGCATTGATCGAGGCGCTGACCGGCAAGAATCCCGACCGTCTGGAGGTTGAGCGCCGTCGCGGTATGACCGTGGAGCTGGGCTTTGGCGAGCTGGCACTGCCGAGTGGCAAGATCGTCGGCCTGGTCGACGTGCCGGGCCACGCGCATTACCTGCGCGCCATGGTGCAGGGTGCGACAGGCATCGACGTTGCCGTGCTGGTGGTCTCTGCCGTTGAGGGTGTAATGCCGCAGACGCGCGAGCACGTGCACGTGCTGGAGCTGCTGGGCGTCACGCATATGGTGGTGGCGCTGACGATGTGTGACCTGGCCGATGCCGAGATGACCGAGCTTGCCGAGCTCGATGTCGATGACTTTTTGTCGGGTACCGTGTTTGCGGGCGCGCCGATCGTGCCCGTGTCGTCTAAGACCGGCGCGGGAATCGATGACCTGCTGGCTGCGCTCGACGAGCAGGTTACCGCTTGCTGGGATGCCTGCCGATCTCGTGCCGAGCTCACCGATGCCGCGCCGCGCTTGCCGATTGACCGCTGCTTTACGATCAAGGGTGCCGGCACCGTCGTGACGGGAACGCTGCACGATGCGCCGGTTGCGGTGGGCGATGAGCTGATGGCCTTGCCGTCGCGTACGGTCTGTCGCGTGCGCGGGATTCAGGTGCATGGCGATACGCCGCGCGCGCTGCCTGGTCAGCGTGTGGCGCTCAACCTAGTTGGTGACGGCGTCGCGGCACTTGACCGTGGGGAGATGCTGGGCGTGGCGGGCCGCTTTGGTCAGACGTTGCGCTTTATGATGACGTTCACCTACCTGGGCCGCGAGGGCGCCAAGCCGCGCGTGCTCGAGTCGGGTGCGCGCGTGCACGTGATGGCCGGTACGGCCGAGGTTGTCGGCCGTATCATGCTCATGGAGGGCGAGGCCCCCATGGCGGTGGGAGAGACGCGAGTGGTGCAGGTACGCTTGGAGGAACCGCTGCCACTGCGTGCCGGAGACCATGCCGTGGTGCTGTCGTATTCGCCCGTTATGCTCATCGGCGGCGGGCGCGTGCTGCTTTCGCGCTGCCGTCGTTCGCGCGAACTTACTGAGGGGGAGCGCGCGCTGCTTGCAGCGCTTGAGGCCGGAGATATTGCGGGCGCGGTGGATGCGTGGCTGGCGCTGCAAGCGCTGCCGGTTACGGCTGCCGATGTTGCCGCGGCGCTCGATCTTGTTGCCGGTGAGGCTGAGGCGGCGTTGCGCGAGTTGGTGGCGAAGGGCGCTGCTTGCGCGCTAGCTGGCTCGGATGGCTCGCTGTATGCAGATGCTTCCGCGCTCGATGCCGCGATGGGTGCGCTAGCGGCGACCCTGTCAGCCATGCACGCGGCTGCCCCCAAGGAGACGGGCTTTACGCCCGGCGCCGTCGCCCATGCTGCTTGGCCTACCGCTGACGATACAGTTGCCGCGGCCCTGATTTCCGAGGGCTGCTCGCGCGGCGTGTGTGCCTCCGAGGGCGCCGAGGTGTTCGACCCGCACTCCGCTGCCGCTGCGGCACGTGTGGTGCGCGAGGCCTGCGAACGTATCGTTGCCTTGCTGGACGAAGCTGGCCTCGATGCGCCGACGTTGCCCGAGGTGGGCGAGCAACTCCAGCTCGATCGCGACACCATGACGCGTGCGCTGCGCGAGCTTTCGCTCAACCGCTCCATCGTAAAGGTCGAGCGCGACGTTGCCTTGTCCGCCACCGCGGAGTCGCATGCGCGCGAGCTTGTCGCCGCTGCCATTGAGGCAGCCGGCGGCGCCGCCACCACGAGCGCCCTGCGCGAGGCCCTAGGCGTGTCGCGCAAACGTGCCATCAGCATCTTGGAACACCTGGATGCCGTGCGCTTTACGGCGCTCGACAAGGAAGCCGGTGGCCTGCGCTCCCTGCGCTAGCCCACCCTTATCAGTTGCGGTGAAATAGTTCCTGTTTTCGGCATCTAACGCCAAACCAGGAACTATTCCACCGCAACTTCTTGCTCGTCTTTTTGGGATGGAGCCGTTTCGGTTTGGTAAAATACCGGCGCACTTGGGAACGGATGGGCTCCGGTGGGCTCCGCGGTCCTCAAAACCGTTGCGAGGCGTGCAAAACGTCTTGGATGTGTTCGATTCACATACGTTCCCGCCACACGCTACCAGCGCTTTTGTGCTCGCGGTCTTGCTGCGTGCCGCAAAGGCGCTGTTTTGTATTTGCACGAGCTTTTCGTAGCGCCGCTATTTCGGCGGCGGTATTTAGCTTCATGCACCGGGTTTCGAGCATGCCGATGGGGGTGTTTTGCCGTATGACTACCGTAAGACGAGCCGATCTTTCTTGCGTCGTCCAGGCGGGCGGGCTGTCGTCGCGCATGGGTTGCGACAAGGCGCGGATGTTGTTTTGCGGCGAGCCGCTCATCGAACGCGTGCTGGGGCGCCTGGCACAGGTTGCCGGCGAGTTGGTCGTGACGACTTCGCGTCCCAGCGAGCTTGTCTACCTTGAGGAGCGCGCGTTTGGCGGCCTGGTGCCGCGAATAGTGTCGGACCTTGAGGGGCCGGCGGGTGCCATGCGTGGCATCGCGAGCTCGCTGGCTGCCGCTCGGTTGCCCTTCGCGGCGATCGTCGCCTGCGATATGCCGTTCGTCTCGCCAGAACTGATCGGTGCGCTTTCTGATCGGATCAAGGAAGGCCCGCTCGATGTGTGCGTCCCGCGCGAGGAGCGGGGGATTGAGCCGCTGTGCGCCGTGTGGCGCCGTCAGACTTGCGCGCCGGTTGCCCGTGAGTTGCTCGACCAGGACCGCCAACGCATCCGCTGTTTGATCGACCAGGTCCATGCCGGCTATCTGGATGAGCCCCAGATTGTCGAGGTTGCCGGCTCCACGCTCTGCTTCGAAAACGTCAATACACCCGAGGAGTTTGCTGCAGCCGAGCTGCTCGCCTAGACGATGGGAGATGCCATGCCTCACGATATCTGCCCCGATACCGGGGAACCCTGCACTTGCGATGGGTCCGAGCCTTGTACTTGCGGCTGCGGTGGCTGTGGACATACTGCGGAAGAGGAAGCGGCCGCCGCGGCGTATCGTGAGGCACACCGCGAAGGCCCGTCCGGTGATGCCCTCGACCACGAACGCAAGATTATCGTGTCGTTCGACAGCACCTTCGATGTGATGGAATGCGAGCAGCTGTGCCTGGATGCCGATGTGCCTGGGCGCATCATGCCGCTGCCCGGCTCCATCACCGCCGGCTGCGGGCTGTGCTGGGCCATGCCGTTCTCGGGCGACGCCCTCGCCGCCTTCCGCGCTGCCACCGAAGGCCGCATAACCCCCGCCGACTACCATCAGCTCGTCCTCTAGCCGCCAAAACCACCACAAAGGTGCCTGTCCCCAATGTGGTGGTTTGGAACACGTGGACGAAACAGGTTTGAAACACGGGTTTTGCACGTCAGACTCTCAAAAACGCTTCTACCTGCATCGTAATCAAAACGAAACATCTGCTCGTCGGCTTATGCGAAACTTTGTTGCAACAGTGCGATATTATCCATAGTCGATAAAGTTCGCGGCGCATGGGGTGCCGCGACCGACATTTTTCGTTTCCCATCATTGGAGGAAGCATGAGCTACACGCAGAAAGTTCTCGAAGAGCTCAAGGCCCGCTATCCCGAGCAGCCTGAGTTCATCCAGGCCGCGACCGAGATTCTCGGCACCATCCAGCCGGCGCTCGACGCCCACCCCGAGTACGAGGAGGCCGCCCTGCTGGAGCGCCTCGTCGAGCCCGAGCGCATCGTCATGTTCCGTGTTCCCTGGGTCGACGACCAGGGCAAGGTTCAGGTCAACCGCGGCTACCGCGTCGAGTTCAACTCTGCCATTGGACCCTACAAGGGCGGCCTGCGCTTTAACCCGACGGTCACCCTGGGCATGCTCAAGTTCCTGGGCCTGGAGCAGATTCTCAAGAACAGCCTGACCACCCTTCCCATGGGCGGCGGCAAGGGCGGCTCCGACTTTGACCCCAAGGGCAAGTCCAACAACGAGATCATGCACTTCTGCCAGTCCTTCATGACCGAGCTCTATCGCCACATTGGCCCCAACACCGACGTTCCCGCCGGCGACCTGGGCGTTGGCGGCCGCGAGGTTGCCTACCTGTTCGGTCAGTACAAGCGCCTGACCAACGAGTGGACCGGCGTCCTTACCGGCAAGGGCCTCTCCTTTGGCGGCTCGCTCGCCCGTACCGAGGCCACCGGCTACGGTCTGGTCTACTTTGTGGACGAGTACCTCAAGAGCCGCGGCGACTCCTTCGAGGGCAAGAACGTCGTCGTTCATGGCTCCGGCAACGTCGCTATCTACGCGGTCCAGAAGGTCGCCCAGCTCGGCGGCAAGGTGCTTGCCTGCTCCGACACCCACGGCTGGGTCGAGGATCCCGACGGTATCGACTACACCGTGCTCGAGCACGTCTACAACAAGAAGCGCTCCGGCCACGACAAGGGTGTCACGCTCGCCATGTACGTTGACGAGAAGCCCAACGCCGTGTGGCACGAGGGCGACGGCCGCGGCGTGTGGCAGCTGCCCTGCGACATCGCGCTGCCCTGCGCTCGCGAGAACACGCTGCTGCTCGAGGACGCCCAGGCGCTCGTCGCCAACGGCTGCAAGGTGGTCGGCGAGGGCGCGAACATGCCCACGACCATCGAGGCCACGACCTACTTCCAGGAGAACGGCGTCGCCTTTATGCCCGGTAAGGCTGCCAACGCCGGTGGCGTGCTCGTGTCCGGCCTGGAGATGAGCCAGAACGCCGAGCACCTGTCCTGGACCTTCGAGGAGGTCGACGGCAAGCTCGAGCAGCTCATGCGCGGCATGTTCCACAACGTGGACGACACCGCCAAGGAGTATGGCCAGGAGGGCAATTTTGTCATGGGCGCCAACATCGCCGGCTTCCTGAAGGTTGCCGACGCCATGCCTGTCTCTTATACACATCTGACGCTGCCGACGATACTCCTTGTGTA
>CABRIB010000068.1 GCA_902470915.1 uncultured Collinsella sp.
CACAAGGAGTATCGTCGGCAGCGTCAGATGTGTATAAGAGACAGGTATGTTGGCGGTCAGAGCGTCGGCAACGCCTTTACCGAGTAACGATAGAAAAAGACGGCGGGCCCGAATCTGCTCGGACCCGCCGTATGGGTTAAACGCTCAAAAGCACCTTAACAGTTACAGCTTGTTAGCGATCTTCTTTGCCGTGCGCTTGACGCCGGCCACAAGACCCCCCGCGGGATGCTCCTTTTCGTATGCTAGACGCTTCTCGCGCTTGGCGTACTCTTCGACGATGATGTCGCCATACTCGTCTTCGATCTTGTCGAAGAAGTCGACGGCGCCCTTAATTTCCTCAGCGGTCGGGTGTCCCTTCTGGACGCCGCCGGTGAGTTTGAACGGCCCCCACGTATCAAAGCCGGGACAGCCGTAGACACCCATAAAGATGGCCTGCCTCATGCGGCAGATGCCATCGATATCCTTGCCGTACCACTTGTTTTTGCCACCGTAGGTCATAAGGCCAAACACCTTGTCCTGCGGCTGCAGCACGTTCGTGAGCACGCGCGCCATATCTTTGTCGATCTCGGAGTAATAAATGCCCGTGGCGACGCCGATCAGATGATATTCGTGCAGGTCGGGGTACTCGTTTTTACCGAGTGACCTCACGTCGAGGGTATCGATCTCGGGGTGCGCCTCGACGATGGCGTCCACGAGCTTTTTCGTATTGCCGTGGTGGCGTGAGGCATAAAGGATGATGGTTCGCATAAGAAGACCTTTCAGCTGTAATTGCATCAATGTCTGTATGGTACCCCGTTGCATGGCTGGGAAACCGGACGCATCGATGAACGTGCGGGTTTGTCCTTTGGTCAGGGCCGAGACGGGTTCTTGCGAGCAAAAAGCAGTTGTTCGAAAGGATGGACAATGGAATACGCTCTCTCCAACGATTCGATTTCTATCAAGGTCTCCACGGCCGGTGGTTCGTTTACCTCGATTGAGGCTGGAGGTCGCGAGTACTTGTGGCAGGGCGATCCCGCCGTGTGGTCCGGCCAGGCACCGATTTGCTTCCCGATTTGCGGAGGTTTGCGCGATAACAGCGCCATGACGTTTGCCGGACATCATGTGAAGCTTGCCCGCCACGGCTTTGCGCGCAAGCAGGAGTGGAAGCTGTTGAGCCAAAGCACAAACGAGCTGGCTATGTGCCTGGCATCCGAGGATAACGCCGCGCTGCTGAGCGATTATCCGTATCCGTTTAAACTTGTCGCCCGCTATACGCTCGAGGACGCCGCCGTGCGTGTCTCCTATGAGGCTACCAACGAGGGCACCGAGGACATGCCTTTCTTTATCGGTGGACACCCCGGCTTTAGGTGTCCGCTCGACGAGGGTGAGTCCTATACGGACTACGAGTTGCGTTTTGAGAAAGACGAGGCTGCGGAGCTCTGCACCGCCGTTCCCTCGACCGGATTGATTGATGTGGACAGGCGCTCCAAGAACCCCATGGTGGGAAAGACGCTGCCTTTGTCGCATGAGCTCTTCGATTTTGCGGAGACCATCTTTGACGTGCTCGAGAGCCGTCAGGTCACGCTTTCCAAAAAGGGCGAGGACAAGGGCGTTCGCCTGAGCTTTGAGGGCTTCCCGTACCTCATTGTGTGGAGCAAGCCCGAGGGTGATTTTGTGGCAGTTGAACCCTGGGGCGGCCTCTCGACCTGTTCCGATGAGGATGACGTGCTTGAGCACAAGCGCGGCTGCCTTATCGCCAAGCCCAAAGAAACCATCGTGCGCTCGTTCACAATCGAGATTCTGTAGTCGCATGTAGCCAATTCGTTTTGCAAGGCATAAGGAGCCTGCGAGATAAGGAGCTAGAAATGATCCTCACCGTTACGATGAACCCGTCCGTCGATACGCGCTATCAGCTCGATGAGCTCATTATCGACGACGTCAACCGCGTGACGCCCGAAAAGACCGCCGGCGGTAAGGGCCTCAACGTGGCCCGCGTCCTGGGCCAGCTGGGCGACGATGTCGTGGCAACCGGCCTGCTTGGTGGTCATATGGGCGCCTATATGGCCGAGCTCATGGATGCCAACGGCATTAAGAATGATTTTGTGCCCATCAAGGGCGAGACCCGCATCTGCCTCAATATCCTTCATGCTGGCAACCAGACCGAGTTGCTCGAGAGCGGCCCGACGATTGCCCCCGAGGAACTCGATGCCTTTACCGCCAAGTTCGCCGAGCTTGCGAGCAAGGCCGATGTCGTTACCATCTCGGGTTCGCTGCCCCGCGGCGTCGAGGCGGACTACTATGCTAAGATCACGGGCATTGCCGAGAACGCCGGCGCCAAGGTGCTGCTCGATACCTCGGGTGCCTCGCTTGAGGCTGCGCTCAAGTCCGAGGTCAAGCCTGAGCTGGTTAAGCCTAACCTGACCGAAATTAACGGCCTTCTGGGCACGAGCTTTACCACCGACGATGTGGACGAGCTCCGTTCCGCGCTCGCCTCTGACGCCCGCTTCTCCGATATCCCCTGGGTCGTCGTATCCATGGGCGCTGCCGGCTCAGTTGGCTTCCATAACGGCCGTGCGTTCCGCGCCAAGACCCCCGATATCCCCGCCGTTAACGCTACGGGCTCTGGCGATTCGACCATTGCCGGCTTCGCACATGCGATTGCTGCCGGCGCCGACGACGAGACGGTGCTGCGTACCGCCAACACCTGCGGCAAGCTCAATGCCATGGATCCCATGACTGGCCACTTGGTTATGGATCGTTGGGACGAGGTTTACAACGGTGTTATCGTGACCGAGCTGTAGGAGCTTGTGCTGCGGCCCCGGCATCGGTTGCTAGCTCATGTCGACGACAAGTGCAGTAGCATTATGCCGGGGCGCGACGCCGACACTGTCGTGTTCAATCCCGACCTTACCCTGGTCGAGACGCATGTGGGTGGCAACAGCGTCGGTAATGCGTTTGCCGAGTAGCCGCCAAAGAAACGATCCGAGAGGGGATTTAGATGATTTACGGTGCATTGGGCGATATCGAGGAGTACCGTGGAATGCTCAAGGGCCTCGACGTGCTGATCGATTGGCTCGAGGAGAACGATCCGGCGAAGCTCGAGGTCGGCAGCCATCCGATTCTGGGCGACAAGGTCTTTGCGAACGTCATGGCTCCCACGACGCGTCCCGAAGCCGAGGCTCACTATGAGACGCATCAGCGCTATCACGACCTGCAGATCGACGTCGAGGGTCGCGAGGCCTTTAAGGTTGCCACGGGCAGCCTGACGCTGGTCCAGGAGTTCGACGAGAAGGACGACTACGATCTGGTCGATTCCGACGCCTCGATCGCTGGCGATCTTGCTGACGACAAGTTTGCGCTGTTTGTTGCCGGCGAGCCTCACATGCCCACGCTCGAGTTCCCGGGCGATGGCGCGCAGCCGGTCAAGAAGATTTGCTTTAAGCTGCTTGCAGATGCTTACTGGGAGGAGTAGCGCGCTGCTCGGCTGAGCTGTTCGTGCTGCGAGCGTTATCCCTTGGGGGAGCTCGCTTGGGCCCCGCTGATCGCGGTTCCTTTGGGGATTGCGGTTGGCGGGGCTTTTGTTGAGTAGGAGAGTTTCCGGCGGCGTTGTGCTTGGATTGGCGGAAGCGCGCCCGAAATCAGCAACAAAAAAGCCGCCCGAAGGCGGCTATCTTGTGCAATGGAGCCAGCGACCGGGCTCGAACCGGTGACCCCCGCTTTACGAGAGCGGTGCTCTACCAACTGAGCTACGCTGGCGGCCATGTGATGGCGCAACTGAGGCGTCAACGGCTGTCTATGATACGGGACATCGCAAATCCGCGCAAGTGTTCTGACGGCTTTTCTCACTTTAAATGCACTAATATTGGAGGCGCGATGTCTTGCTCTTACGGGTCTCAAACAGAATGGGGCAGCGATGACTCAACCCAAGATTCTTCTCGCACGCATCGACGACCGTTTCATTTACGGACAAGACGTTGAGCTGTGGAACGAAGCCGTGGGTTCCAACCTTGTCCTAATCGTCAACGATGAGATCGCGGCAGATTCGCGCCAATGGGCACCCATGAGGGTGGCGGCGCCAGAAGGCGTTTGAACGCGGTTTTTCTCGGTGCAAAGGACCATCGACGTCATTCATACCGCAACGCCTCGCCAATTGATTCTGATCATGGTGGCCTCACCCTCCGATGCGCTCGCGCTGGTTAAGGGCGGTGTGCCGATCACCAAGATCAGCATTGGTCATATGCAGGCAGGGGAGGGCAAGCGTCCCGCAACGCCCGCAGTTGCCGTAGACGACACAGACGTCGCTGTTCTCAGAGAGCTGCAAAAGCTCGGCATAGAACTAGAAATCCGCTATCTCCCCAGTTCCGCCCCCGACCCCATCGGCAATCTGTTCAACTGATCCCTTGGGGACGGAGGAAAACGGATCATTTTGCCTTCGTAGGGGATCTGTGTGGCGCTGTCCGCCAAAACTATGCCGGTTTACTACGATGAATTGCTTATCGCCGAGCATGCCAAATTTGCAGAGAATAAAACCGCAGGTAGACGAGTTGCTAATTTTTTATAAACCAGCGCGTGGTCGGACATAGTGGGTTCATCGCAGTAATTCGGCATAGTTTTGTTATGTCACCAATTCGGTGGCATCGAAAAGAAGGATTTAGGCATGAAGCAGCGCCCGTCGGCGGTGGTGCCGGCGGGCGTTGCTGTGCGAGATGTCGCGTTGTGGGCCTAGTGCCTCATAAAGTGGTATTCGATCATATTGCTGTAGGGGTGACCCGGACCCACAATGCCCTGCGGGAACAGCGGCTGGTGCGGCGTGTCGGGGTACATCTCGGCCTCGAGGGCAAAGCCGGCGCCCCAGCCATAGTTGGCATCGTCCTTGGCGTGCTCGTCGCCCAGCCAGTTGCCGGTGTAGAGCTGCACGCCCGGGGCGGTGGTGTAGTAATCCATCTCGCGACCGGTCCACATCTCCTCAACATGCATCGCGCGGCGCAGATTACGGCCGTACTGATAGCCATCGATGCACAGACAGTGATCGTAGCCACGGGCTTGCTTAATCTGCGGATCGTCGGCCTCCATGCCGGGAGCGACGGGACGCAGCTCGCGGAAGTCAAACGGCGTGCCCTCGACCGGAGCAATCTCGCCGGTGGGGATGTTCTGCTCGTTGATGGGCAGGTAGTGGGCGGCGTTGGCGACAAAGAAATGTTCGCAGTCCATGCCGGCGTTATGGCCGGCAAGGTTAAAGTACGTGTGGTTGGTCATGGACACGTAGGTGGCGCGGTCGCTCTCGCAGCCATACTCGATGCGAAAGACGCCGGTGCGTGTAACGGTAAACATGGCCGTAAAGGTGCGGTTGCCGGGCAGGCCCAGCTCGCCATCCTCAAGCGAGGTGGTCATGCGCACGGCATTGTGGACCTCGTCGAGCTCAACGTCCCACACGCGCTTGTGCAGGCCGTGCTCAAGGTCGCTGTGCAGGTTGTTGGCGCCCTCGTTGGCCGGCATGTGCCAGTCCGTGCCGTCGATGGTGATCGTGGCGCCCGCGGTGCGGTTGGCCACGGGGCCAATGGTCGCGCCAAAGCAGGCGGGGTTATCAAAGTAATCCTCGAGCTTATCGAAGCCCAACACCACATCGCGCACGTTGCCGGGAATGTCGGGTACATCAATACCCAGCACGGTGGCGCCATAGTCCATAATGCGAACGCAGATCTCGGGCCCGTTGAGGGTGTAACGATGAACGGGGGTACCGCACGGCGCGGTGCCGAAAAGCTCGGAAGTGATCATTTAGTTCCTAACATCGAGGTATTCCGGACAAACTGTAGCGCGAACAGGCGAGATTATCACTACACCCCACTAAAGCAGGGGGTATTTTTCTCAAAAAAGTGATGATTTGGGCTGTGTGGGCGCTCATTTTTGGCGCGCGCGATTCTGATACAATTTGTTCGTTACTGTTTGAATGATATGCGCGCAAAGAACGGCGAGGATTCATCGTGATTAAGGCAGAGCGACAGGATAAGGTTCGTCAGCTGCTCGAAGAGCAGGGCACGGTCTCGGTCAAGGAGATTTCGGATGCGCTGGGCGTTTCGGACATGACGATTCGCCGCGACCTTGAGGAACTTGCGAGCCTGGGCGAGATCGAGCGCGTGCACGGCGGCGCCCGCAGTGCGCAGGGTCGTCCCCACGCTATGTTGCGCCATGAGTATTCGCACAGCGAAAAGCGCACCAAGCATGCCGAGGAAAAACTGCAGATCGCACGCCGTGCTGTGGAGCTCATCGAGGAGGGCTCGACTATCTTTTTGGGTACGGGCACCACGGTTGAACAGATGGCGTCGATGCTGCCGACGTTTCGCCTGCGCATTGTGACCAATTCGCTTTCGGTGTTTAACCTGCTCGAGGCGCGCGAGGACTGCGACTTGTGCCTTGTGGGCGGTATGTACCGTCGCCGCACCGCCGCTTTTGTGGGACCAACGGCCGAGGATACCCTTCGCGCGCTGGGCATCGATGCGGCGTTTATCGGCGCCAACGGCATTCTGGATGGCGACGTGTCTACGTCCAACATGGACGAGGGCCGTATCCAGCAGCTCGCTTTTAGCAAGGCCGACTCGCGCTATCTGATCGCCGACTCCAGCAAGATCGGCAAGCGCGACTTCTACACCTTCTGCCGCCTGGACAGCTTGGACGCCGTGGTGTGCGAGCCGGGTATTACCGCCGAGGATCGTGCCGCCATCGAGGAACACACGCAGGTCATCTGCTAACTAGCGCAGCAGGCGATACTTCTGCCCCCTGCCGGCTCCTTCAACTGTCGCCAGGCCTGCCTCAACGAGTTTTTTGAGGATGCGGAGTAGCTTCGAACGACTAAAGGTGACTTTAGCCGCAAGCTCGCTTGTCGATTGAGGGTGTATTCCACTCAGCAGTCCGAATACGGTAAGTTCATCGCCTTCGAGCCCCGGGTTATCCATGAGTAGGGGAAGTGTGACCACAATGGCGTTATCCGAAACTTGAAACCGGGGCTTTCTGACGCTGTCCTTATAGGTGTCGCGAATTCGCATAATGCCCGTTCCAAAGGCCTCGATAAGACCCAGGCGCAAAAAGACTTCGGCAAGAATACGATTGCGTCTGACGGATAGCATGTCGGACAGATATTCATCGACGGTCATACTTGCTGGTAAGCCGCCAGGTGAAGCGACCTCCACGCGGTCGTCGAACATGGAGATGCGAATGTGCGCGGGCACATCCCAAGTTCTATGAACGACTGCATTGGTAATGGCCTCGCGGAATGCTTCGAGCGGAATGAGCTCCTTGCGGATCCGCTCCATCCCCTTGATCTCTTCGTAACAGTACTGGGCTTCGAAAAGCTCAAGGGCTCCGTCAATTTCCGCTAGGACGGATGCATGCTCAAGAGTTTTGCGCTGCTTAATGAGGTTGATAGTTTCACCAAACACTGCGATGTCGATACCCGGGAAGCCATTCTCGTCCGCGAGCAGTTCTGCCGCGTTATTGTAGGTTCCGGTTTCATCGAGCAGGCCAAGGGTTTTGAGAGTATCGGTTGTGAATGACTGAAGCGAAAGTTTTGCTGTTAGGCGATTCTCTAAAACGAAGAAAGATAAATCTTGTTTGTTTGCCGGGAGCTGCTCAAAGGAGAGGTTTTGACCCTCGAGTACAAGACGCGAAAGGCCTAGGGTATCAACTGGAATGGTCGCGGTGTCATTGCGCTTGTATGCCTTCGAGCGGTATAGGTAAGGCTTCGATCTGCCGGGAAAGACCGTAAGCTCCACGGTTGCATCGGGCTCGTCGATTTTTAGGGAGTAATCGGGCTGGGGGATGATCGAATCGTTAATCTTGTTTTCGATATCCAGGCAGGTCTGCTTGGGGTCATCGAGGCCAACGGCTTCTCCGTCGTCGTCAATTCCAAATAGAACGCGTCCTCCCGTGCCATTTGCATAAGCGGAGACGGTTTTAAGGAACGAATTAGTGACGCATTCCTTGAATTCAAGATCTTTGGATTCTTGCATCGTGATGCTCCGTTTCGCTTCAATTTGACATGAAAAATGACACGTAAAATTTTACACGTCATTTCACGCGTCAAAATTATGACACGAAAAAATTTGCGTGTCATTTTGCGTGTCAACGTGACGTGAAATGACACGCAAATGTGCGCAGGCGAGGCGTCCTGCTTAAAACCTAGACCAGGCGGGCGTAGTCCTGTGACTGGTGGTAAACGTGGGCGATGTAGATCGTTTCGCGCTCAAACTTGTAAAGACACACGTAGTTGTTGACGGGGAACGATCGGTAATTGCGTGCCGCCAACTCTCGTATGTGCGAGAGGGGCCGTAGGAGCGGCTGCTCGCGAAGCAGATCAAGCTGATATTCAAACTCAGCGACGAAATTGCCCGCTGCACGCGGATTCTTGAGGATTTGGGCAAGGTATCCGACGATACTCTCGTACTCATACCGCGCGCTTTTGAGTATCACGACGTTATAAGTCATATTTGTCTCGGATCGAAGTCGCGAAGGAGTCGTAGTCGCTGTAGTCACCTTGCGAGATCTCATCCTCTGCCAACATCATGCGAGACAGCAGCTTGGCCTTGGCGATTTCGTCTTGCATGAGGCGATACTGGTCGCTGCTGATGCAGTGCATGGCTTCGTAGCCGTTTTTGGTAACGGTGACATCGCGCTCAGACTCAACAAGCGCGGTAAATGCAGCAGTATCCTTCATATCTCGGACGGGCACACAAGCTGACATGGGTACCTCCTTTGCGTTGGGACACAATTGTACCACGGTATGTTAAAACGTCGGCGTCGTCGAATTATCTCAATCTGTAACAGTTGGGAATAGAAAACCGGGTTAGATGTTACAGATCGAGATATTCTGCTTCGGGCTAACCGTTTGTCTCGATCTGTAACAGGTAGACGTGAAAAACCGGGCTACGTGTTACAGATCGAGACGAATGATCCGCACGGGCCGAACCAAAACAAAAAGGCCGCATGCGAACCCGTGGAGGGATTCGCATGCGGCCGACAGGGGGTATGCGGCAAAAGTTAGGCCATGAGCAGGCCGGTCTCCGCGACGTTCTTGTACCAGTACGCGCTCGCCTTGGGATAGCGCTTCTGGGTCTCAAAGTCGATGTAGAACAGGCCATAGCGCTTGTTATAGCCGTTGGTCCAGGAGAACTGGTCCTGCAGCGACCACACAAAGTAGCCGTCGACGTTTACGCCGCCGTCGATTGCCTTGAGGATCCACGCGAGATGCTGACGCATGTAGTCGATGCGAGGGGCGTCGTCGATAAAGCCGTCCTCGAAGTCGTCCTTATAGCCCATGCCGTTCTCGGTGATGTAGATCTTCTTGTAGTTGGGGTAATCGTTCTTAATGCGGAGCAGCAGGTCGTAGAGGCCCTCGGGATAGATGATCCAGTCCCAATCGGTGGTGGGTACGCCTTCGCGCACGCATGACTCGCCCACGCCCTTGAGGAACCAGCGCGAGGATCCCTTGTCGCCGGTGCCATTGTGGTTGATGTCGTTTTCGCCCTCGGCGGCACGCAGGAACTGGCACTTGTAGGTGTTGACGCCCAGGCAATCGTTGTAGGGGAGCGCGGCGGTCAGCGCGGCGATGTCCTCGTCGCGGACGTCGAGCTCGCCGCCGGCGATATGGGCCAGCTTGGTCGCAGCCTCCATGGTGTCGGCTGCATAGTGGCCGCGGAAGGTGGCGTCGAGTACCCAGCGGTTGTTGATGACGTCGGCCATGCGAGCTGCCTCGCAGTCGGCGGCGTTGTTGGGGTCGAGGGGATACTTGGGCTCCAGGTTCTGGACAATGCCGATCTCGCCCTCAAAGCCGCCCTCATGGAAGGCGACGACAGCCTTGGCGTGGGCCACCATCATGTTGTGCATGAGCTGGAAGGCCTTGTCCAGGCGATACTTCTCGCCGTGCGGCCAGTTGCCAACGATAAAGCTGCCCTCGGCGGTCGCGGGAATCTCGTTGAAGGTAAACCAGTGCTTGACCTCGGTGAACTCGGCAAAGCAGAACTTGGCGTACTCGACAAAGGCATCGATGGTCGTGCGCGTCAGGAAGCCCTCGCCGCCGTCCTGGTAAAAGGCCTCGGGCGTGTCAAAGTGATCGAGCGTGACATAAGGGATAACGCCGGCCTTGTTGCAGGTGGCAAGGAGCTCGTGATAGTAGGTAACGCCCTCGGGGTTAACCTCGCCGGTGCCGTTGGGGAAGATGCGGCTCCAAGCGATGGAGACACGGATACCGTTGATGCCGAAGCGCTGGCACAGGTCGATATCGACCGGGTACTTGTTGTAGAAATCGCTTGCGGGGTCGGGGGAGAAGCGACCCTGGGCAGCCAGGAAATCGTCCCAGGGCACTTTGCCCTTGCCGTGCGTACGGGTCTCGCCCTCAACCTGGTAGGCAGCGGTGGCGCCGCCAAACACAAAGCCGTCGGGGAACTGCATGGGGTTGGTCATGAGTCATCCTTTCTGTGGGATACGAATAGGGAGAGGTGCCCGAACTGGGGTCCGGGCACCAACAGCGGGAGGAAACTAGTCGAGGTTCTCGCGGAGCCACTTGATGGCACCGGCGGGATCGCGGGTAAGGTCGATGTATTCCTTGCCGCGCGGGGCGAGCAGCTTAATGCCCAGGCGATCGGTGTCGGCCTTCATGTCGTTGTAGTAGCTACGGACCTGCGGGGCAAGCACGATCACGTCGTACTGATCCATGATGGCAGTGTGCTGGCCATAGGCACCGGCAGAGGAAGCGATGTTCTCTCCGGTCTGCGCGGCACCTTCCTTGATGGCATTGGCAAGCATGGCGGAGGTGCCGGCGCCGGCGCACAGGACGAGGACCTTCAGGCCATCGACGTCCTTCTTGGCGGATGCGTCGGCGGCGGCACCTC
>CABRIB010000069.1 GCA_902470915.1 uncultured Collinsella sp.
TCTACACAAGGAGTATCGTCGGCAGCGTCAGATGTGTATAAGAGACAGAGTGGCAACACCACGCGCGGTCATCGCGTACTTGGCCCTGGCGACCATGTGGTTGCCAGCCCCGCTGTTTACGAGCAGGTGCTCGAGGACGCCGGTGTGCTTTCTGCCGAGCGTCGTCGTGAGGCCATCCTCGCCGGTATCGCCGAGGTCGAGGCTGCCCGTCCCGGCTGCCATGTCGATACGCCCAAGAAGGTCTTTGAGGAGGTCATTAACCTCTGCGAGTGGCCGACGGTGCTCGTCGGTACCTTCGATGAGGAGTTTCTCAAGGTCCCGCACGAGATTATCTGCGAGTCCATGCTCACCAACCAGCGCTACTTCCCGATCTATGACGGCGAGGGCAAGCTCACGCGTGAGTTCGTGGTCGTCTCCAACAGCAAGCCCGAGAACGCCGAGCGCGTGATTGACGGCAACGAGCGCGTCGTGCGCGCCCGTCTGGACGACGCCAAGTTCTTCTACGAGGAGGACCTGAAGATCTCCCTCGACGAGTTCCGCGAGCGTCTGGCCAAGGTCGCCTTCCAGGAGAAGCTCGGTAGCGTGCTCGCCAAGTCCGAGCGCATTGAGCAACTCGCGCTTGCCATCGCTCGCGAGGCCCATCTGGGCGCCCACCTGGCCGCCGACGCTGCTCGCGCCGCGCACCTGTGCAAGGCCGACCTGGTGTCTAACGCCGTCGTCGAGTTCACGAGCCAGCAGGGCGTGATGGGCGGTTACTACGCCATCACGATGGGGGAGAACGACGAGGTCGCTCATGCTATTCGCGATCACTATCGTCCTCGCTTTGCCGGTGACGAGCTGCCCGAGGGCACCGCTGGCTGCATCGTGGCCTGTGCCGACAAGCTCGATACCATCGCCGGTATCTTTGCCATCGGCGAGCCCCCGACCGGCTCTTCGGACCCCTACGCGCTGCGTCGTGCCGCTATCGGCATCATCAACATCCTGCGCGACCGCCTGCCGATCGACCCCACGTCGCTCATCGACTTCGCCCTCGAGCTCTACAGTGAGCAGGGCATTGAGTTCGACGCCGCCGAGGTCGCCCAGCAGGTTCGTGACTTCTTCCATGGCCGCCTGGTGAGCATGGCCCGCGACGAAAAGGTCCCGGCCGATACCGTTGCCGCCGTCTCCGCGGTGCACATCATCGCTCCGTCCGTCTTCTTCGCCCGCTGCGCCGCCCTCGACGAGGCCCGCAAGAACGACGCTGAGACGTTCGACAACCTTGCGACCGCCTATGCTCGCGCCGCGCATATCTCCAAGCCCGAGCTGGGCGTGGAGTACGACCGCAGCCTGATGGGCGAGGTCGAGCTCGAGCTTGCCGATGCCTCCGAGGCTGCTCAGACCGCTGTAGATGCCGCCCTCGCTGCCGAGGATTACCCGGCCGCATTTGCTGCCCTCGCCGCCCTGCGCGCGCCCATCGACCGTTTCTTCGACGAGGTTATGGTCATGGACAAGGACGAGCAGCTCCGCGATAATCGCCTTAAGCTGCTCAACCGCTTCGAGGCCGTTTTCTCCGGCATCGCCAACATCGGTGAGCTTGCCCGCAAAAAGTAAGCCAGCCTGCGCATAAGCGCAAAAGGAGCCCCGCATGGATTGCCCGGTCACCGCTCGTCCCACCGTTATCGTTATCTCCGACTCGCTCGGTGATACCGCTTGTGAGGTGGTGCTTGCGGCGTCCGGGCAATTTGATGAAGGGGCTTTTCGTGTTTTGCGCCTGCCTAAGGTGACTTCTGTGGAGCAGGTCAAGTCATTTGTGGGGCCGCGCGTCGATGCCGACCATCGCGATATCGCCGTGTTCCATACCATCGTCGACCCGGCGCTACGTGCCCGCGTGCTCGATTACTTGGGTATGTTGCATATCCGTTCGGTCGACTTGATCGGCCCCACGCTCGCCGTGCTGTCGTCGCTCATCGGTGTACCGCCCAAGGGCGTTGCGGGTGTGATTCACAGGACCGATGACCGCTATTTCCATCGTATCGAGGCCATGGAGTATTTCGTTGAGCACGATGACGGGCGCGGTTGCGACGATCTGTCGGGTGCCGATATCGTGCTGCTGGGCGTATCGCGCACGTCCAAGACGCCGCTGTCGATGTATCTGGCCTATCAAGGTTACAAGGTTGCCAATGTTCCGTTGGCCCATGGCATGGAGCCGCCCAAGTCAATTTACGAGGTCGACCCGATGCGTTTGTTTGGCCTGATTTCGACCGTCGACGTTATTTCCGAGATTCGCGATAGCCGCTTGGGCGATGACTACGCCCGTGCCGTTGCCGGCTCCTATGCCGAGCCCGAGAGCGTGCGCAGCGAGCTCGAGGAAGCTCGTGCCCTCATGAAGCGCCTAGGCTGCTTTGTGGTGCGTACCGACGGCAAAGCCATCGAGGAAAGCGCTGCCGAGATCATTAGCCACTTGGAGGAAATCCAAGAAGCCCGCGCCCGCCGCGCCGCCCGCCGCGCCTAATATTAGTAGCATTCTGATAAAGCGATTTAGCAAAAACATCGCATCTGACCTGCTTTTTTATTGTAGTGGTATCTTCATAAGGTAACCACCTTTACCTACCGTTTACCGCCATATTTACCACGTTTACCAACCCCCGCGTCCTCTGCGCAAGCCCGCTCAATGCCCGCCGTATAGTACCCTCACGGCTCGCATCCGGCGGGTCGATTCGTTACCACGGTCGTGCGCGAGAGCGCATGGAAGGGGAAGTATCGTGAGCGATTGCAAGAGGGTTTACCGTTTTGGAACCGACGCCCAGGGCACCTGTGTCACCGAGGGCGACAAGTCCATGAACTTCGTGCTTGGCGGCAAGGGCGCTAACCTTGCCGAGATGAGCCGTATCGGCCTGCCGGTTCCCGGTGGCTTTACCATTACCTGCCAGACCTGTGTCGAGTACTCCGGTGCCGGCAACGTCTGGCCCGAAGGCGCACTCGATGAGATCGTTGCCGCCGAGGTAGACCTCGAGGCCCGCTGCGGCAAAAAGCTCGGCGACGCCTCCGATCCGCTGCTCGTGTCGGTTCGCTCGGGCGCTCCGTTCTCCATGCCCGGTATGATGGACACGGTCCTCAACCTGGGCCTCAACGACGACTCCGTTCAGGGCCTCATCGCCCAGACGCAAAATCCGCGTTTTGCCTGGGATAGCTATCGCCGCTTTATCCAGATGTTCTCCAACGTCGTTATGGGCGTTGACGCCGACCTGTTCGAGAACGCGCTGACCCAGGCACGCCTGGTCGCTGGCGTCCGCGTCGACTCCGAGCTTTCGGCCGAGGATCTGCAGGAGCTCGTCGAGACCTTCAAGGGGATCTTCTCCGAGAACGTCGAGGCCGCCCTGTACCCCGAGCTCGAGGTTGTCGATGGCAAGCCCGTCTTCCCGCACGACCCTGAGCTTCAGCTGCGTCTTGCCATCCAGGCCGTCTTTGGCAGCTGGATGAACGAGCGCGCCTGCATCTACCGCAAACAGCACGGCATCTCCGACGAGCTCGGTACTGCCGTCAACGTTCAGGCCATGGCCTTTGGCAACAAGGGTGAGACCTCCGCGACCGGCGTCGCCTTTACGCGCAACCCGGCCGACGGCACTAAGGAGTTCTACGGCGACTTTCTGGTCAACGCCCAGGGCGAGGATGTCGTCGCCGGCATCCGCAACACCGAGCCCATCGCCGACCTCAAGACCACCCCGGGCCTCGAGTCCGCAGGTGAGGAGCTCGAGCACGTGTTCCTGACGCTCGAGGATCACTATCGCGACATGTGCGATATCGAGTTCACCATCGAGCAGGGCAAGCTCTGGATGCTCCAGACCCGCGTGGGCAAACGTACCGCAACCGCCGCTCTGCGCATCGCCATCGAAATGGTCGAGGAGGGCCTGATCACCCGCGAGGAGGCTGTGAACCGTATCGATCCCGCGCAACTCGACCAGCTCCTGCACCCGCAGTTTGACGCCTCCAAGAAGTACGAGGCTCTGGCCAGCGGTCTTAACGCCAGCCCCGGTGCCGCCGTGGGTGAGGTTGTGTTCTCGAGTGATGACGCCGTCGCGCGCGCCAACGAGGGCCACAAGGTCATCCTGGTTCGTTGGGAGACCAACCCCGACGACCTGAAGGGTATGGTTGCCGCCGAGGGCATCCTGACCAGCCACGGTGGCAAGACGAGTCATGCCGCCGTTATCGCCCGCGGCATGGGTACGCCTTGCGTCTGCGGCGTCGAGCGCTTCCACATCGATGCCGCCGAGAAGGTCGTGCGCATCGAGGGCAGCGACCGCGTGCTGCGCGAGGGTGATGTCATCTCCATCGACGGCACCCAGGGTATCGTCGTCGACGGCGCCGTTGATCTGGTTTCGGCCGAGCTCACCGGCGATCTGGACACCATCCTGTCCTGGGCCGACGAGATCCGTCTGGACGAGACCGACGGTCACGCCAACCACGTGCGCGTCAACGCCGACAACCCCGAGGACGCCGCGCTCGCACTCGAGTTTGGTGCCGAGGCCATCGGCCTATGCCGCACCGAGCACATGTTCCTGGGTGACCGTAAGAACATCATCCAGAGCTTTATCCTGTCTGACGATGAGACCGTGAAGCAGCAGGCCCTGGCCGACCTGCTCAAGGTTCAGACCGAGGACTTTCTGGCGATGTTCAAGACCATGTCCGGTCGTGATGTGGTTGTCCGCCTGCTCGATCCGCCGCTTCATGAGTTCCTGGATAATCCTCGCGAGCTCGAGGTCGCCATCACCAAGAAGGAAGCCGCTGGCGCCAGCGAGGAAGAGCTTGCCACTCTGCGCGCCCGCCTGCGTCGTATCGACGGCATGGTCGAGTCTAACCCGATGCTCGGCCTACGCGGCGTACGTCTGTCCGTCGTCTTTAGCGATCTGCCGCTCATGCAGGTTCGCGCCGTCGCTACGGCTGCTGCCCGTCTTATCAAGGAAGGCGTCGATCCGCGCCCCGAGATCATGGTTCCGCTCGTTTCCATCACGGCCGAGCATGTCCAGACCCGCGAGGTCATCGAGCGCGTGATCGCTGAGGTTTCCGCTGAGGAGGACGTCGAGCTCAATATTCCCGTGGGCACGATGCTCGAGCTGCCGCGCGCCTGCATGGTCGCTGACGAGATCGCCCATCACGCAGACTTCTTCTGCTTTGGCACCAACGACCTCACCCAGACCACCTTCGGCTTCTCCCGCGACGATGCCGAGGCCAAGTTCATCCCGCTGTACATGCACAAGAAGATCTTAAAGGACAACCCCTTCGAGACCATCGATACGGCAGTACTCGAGCTGGTGCGCATGGCTGTCGAGAAGGGCCGCGCCACCAACCCCGACATGCACTTTGGCGTGTGCGGTGAGCACGGCGGCGACCCCAAGTCCATCAAGGGCCTGTTTAACGTGGCCGATGTGGATTACGTGTCCTGCTCGCCCTACCGCGTGCCCCTCGCACGCCTGGCTGCCGCTCAGGCCAAGCTCGAGGCTAAGCGTTCCGCCTAACGTTTTGGGTTTAGACGCCTAGCGTAGCCCCCCTTCATGCCGCCCGTCTCATTCGTGAGACGGGCGGTTATCATGTGCGGGTTTTGTCTTTTTGTCTGCGTAAAAAATTGTTCTTGCAGCAGAAACCCGCGCGTGTATACTCGAATACGTTTGTTCAACTACGTGCCGGCCAAGGTGGTACGGCACCTCTAGAAGAGTAAGGAATTGCACATGGATTACATCCGCGCAATCGAGCGTCAGCAGATCCGCGAGGACATTCCTCAGGTTCGCGTCGCCGACAACGTCAAGGTTCACTACCGCATTAAGGAAGGCGACCGCGAGCGCATCCAGGTCTTCCAGGGCGACGTCATCCGCATGGCCGGCGCCGGTGCCCGCGAGACCTTCACCGTCCGCAAGATGTCCTTCGGTGTCGGTGTTGAGCGTACCTTCCCGCTTCACAGCCCCAAGATCGCCAAGCTCGAGGTCGTTCGTCATGGTCGCGTCCGTCGCGCCAAGCTGTACTACCTCCGCGACAAGGTGGGCAAGGCTGCTCGCATCCCCGAGAAGCGCTAAGAAGATCGCAGCGTCTGTCCACTCGTTTGGACGTAAGGGTCACCTTCGGGTGGCCCTTCTTTTTATCTGATTTGCATGCAAGGAGGGCCTGGTATGGCCAACATGACGAGCTCGGTTTCGGCATCGCAGGTTGCCGGTGAGTTGGCGAGCGCTACGTTTGAGGAGATTCCCGCCCTCGTGGAGCATTATCGCGAGGATCCGCGCCAGCAGGTGATCAAGGCTTGCGAACGCGCCCTCAAACGCCATGCCAAAGAGCTTGCCGAGCGCGAGCGCGTCAATGACATGTATGAGCTTATGCATGAGCTTGGCGGCGATGGGGTGGTCGTTGGTGTCGACGAGGTGGGCCGTGGCTCGGTAGCGGGTCCCTTAACCGTGTGTGCCGTGTGCCTTCCCATGGAGCCGCGCGTCTGGGGCATCAACGATTCCAAAAAGCTCACGCCGGCGCGCCGCGAGTTGCTCTCGGTGAAGATTGCCGAGGTGGCGACGGCGATCGGTTTTTGCCATATCGTGCCTGCGGATATCGACGATATGGGCATGGCCCGCGCCATCCGCGCTGCCGTTGCGGGCGCCGTGGCCGATACGGGGCTCGAGCCCGATTGCGTGCTTATGGACGGTAACCCCTTGGGCGCCGTTCCCAACGAGCGCGACGTGGTGAAGGGCGATGCCAAGATCGCCTGTATCGCCGCGGCATCCATCATGGCAAAGGTCACGCGTGACGAGATGATGGTCGAGTACGACGCCGAGTACCCCGAGTACCATCTGGCCGAATCGAAGGGCTATGCGAGCCCCGAGCATATCGAGGCCATTCGCAAACATGGACTTTGTCCTCTGCACCGCGTGAGCTTTTGCGGAAACTTTCTGCAGACTGAGCGCCTTTTCTAGGTCAATTGTGGAGACAGGGACCTCTGGCGTTTTATAAACCTGCTGGTAGCGGGTCGTATGCAACACCATTGCTGCGTACGGCCCGTTTTTTGTCTGCATTTGGTCAGCTTTTGGTTAGCTTCCGGTACTTACCCGCATGAAAGGTGCCCTCATCATCGGGGCACTGCAGTGTGCGGGAAAGGAGACCCCATGAGTGCCGCAAGCAAAAAGAGCAAGACACAGCAGCTCAAGGAGCGTTGGGAAAACGGTGAGCTCGACTGCGGGGCGATGACGCCCGAGTTTATCAAGGGGCTCAGCCCCCGCGAGCTGGGTATGCTGGGCGAACTGATCACCATCGACTACTTTAACGAGCGCGGCTACACCTTGCTGGAACAGGGTTATCGTTGCACCGAGGGCGAGGCCGATCTGGTGCTGCTTGATGAGCTCGACGATGTCGTGGTGATGGCCGAGGTCAAGACCAGACGCGTCGCCCTGGATTGCACCACGCGGGTCTTTCCCGAGGAGGCCGTGGACGCCCAAAAGCAACGCCGCTACCGCCGCATCGCAAGTTGCTATCTCATGGAGCATTATCCGCTCAAGGCGATTCGCTTCGATGCCGTGGGTGTCACCATTCGCGGCGGGCATATCGCCGAGATCGAGCATCAGTACAACGCGTTCGATTGGCAGGTGTCGTGATGGCGTTCGAGACGTTTGCCGTTCACGCGGCCTGCATCCGCGGCGTCGAGGCGATTCACGTCACGGTCGAGGTCTCGCTTGCCGGCGGCGTTCCGGGCATTCAGATGCTCGGCATCCCGAGTATGGAGGTGATGGAGTCGCGTGGTCGCATTCGCTGTGCGATGCGCTCCGCCGGGTTCGAGATCCCACGCTCGGGCATTACGGTCAATCTGGCCCCTGGCGATATTCGCAAGACCGGTAGCGGCTTTGATCTTCCCATCGCCATCGCGGTATTGGCGGCCGATGGTCAGATTCCCCGCGACAACCTCGATCGTTGTCTTATCGCCGGTGAGCTTGGCTTGGACGGTACGGTGCTTCCTGTCAAGGGCGAGGTGGCGTTTCAGCTGCTGGCTCGCGACATGGGGCTGTCTTTTATCGCTGGAAGATCAGACCAGCATGTGCCACTCGCGGGCGTGGATTGCGGATTCATAGATCATTTGTCTCAGCTTGCTCATGGTATGGGCGATGCCGCGCGGCATTATCTGGATTCCGAGGGTGTGGAGGCTACTTTTGAGCCCGAACTCGACTATGCCGACGTGCTGGGGCAGGAGGTTGCCAAACGCGGCATGGCACTGGCGGCAGCGGGTGAGCTAGGTTTGCTTATGATCGGGTCCCCGGGATCGGGCAAGACGATGCTTGCGCGCCGTATGACCGGCATCCTGCCTGAGCTTTCCGTTGAGGATCAGCAGGAGGCACTGTGCATCCATTCGGTCTTGGGCGAGAACATCGATGGACTGCTTGCGGGGCATCGGCCGTTTCGAAGCCCCCATCACAGCATTTCGACAGCGGGCCTCATCGGCGGCGGACGTCCAGTACATCCGGGCGAAATTAGCCTGGCTCATGGCGGCGTGCTCTTTTTGGACGAGCTTGCTGAGTTTCCCACGGGTGTGCTGCAGACGCTGCGTCAGCCCATCGAACGCGGCTACGTGAGGATCGTACGCGTCGACGGGGCCTTTACCTTCCCGTCGCGCTTTCAGCTGCTGGCTGCGAGCAATCCCTGCCCCTGCGGCTTTTTGGGCGATCGCGAGGTGCCGTGTCGCTGTTCGGCGGCGATGGTCGAGCGCTATCGGTCTAAACTGCGCGGTCCTTTGGCCGACCGTATCGACATGATGATCGATGTGACCCGTCCCGACCCCCAAGTGATTATCGAGGGTGCGGAGGGTATGTCGTCGACTGAGTTGCGTGACTACGTTGCGCGCGGTCGCGCTTTTCGCGCTTGGCGCGAATCCCGTATGGACGATGCGGATGCTGAGGCCGAGGATGACGAGACGCGGTCCATTGACGGCGTCGTTTCGACCTTTGAGCTTGATGATGCTGCCGAGAAATGCGTACTCGGCCTGTCCAAACGCACACATCTCACAGGGCGTGGCATCGTGCGCCTGGTTCGCATTGCGCGTACGATCGCAGATGTCGCCGAGAGCGAGCAAGTGACGCAGGACCACGTGCTCGAGGCGGCGATGTACCAGGGAAGGAGGGACCAATGATGGCCGAGGGGACCTTTGAGCTGCATCCAGGTGACGTGTTGTATCCCGAGACCGTTTTGGAGCTTTCTGATGTACCCCAGACGCTTTATGTGCGCGGCAACCCCAAGGTGCTTTCGACGCCCGCGCTCTCCATCATCGGCGCGCGTAAGGCCTCGCCGTATGGTCTTGCCGTGGCAGAGCTTGCGGCAAAGGTGGCGGTCGAGGCGGGAGTGATGGTAGTTTCGGGCGGCGCGGTCGGTTGTGACCAGGCCTCGGGTTGGGCTGCGGTCAACGCCGGCGGCAAACACGTCGTGGTGCTGGGGACGGGCGCCGACGTGGTCTACCCGCGTTCGAGCGCGGGGCTTATTACTCGCACGCTCGATACGGGTGGCGCGGTCGTGTCGATCTCTCCGTGGGGCATGGGTCCGCGCAAGTTCGCCTTTCCGCGCCGCAATCGCGTGATCGCGGCCCTGTCGCAAGCCCTCTTTGTATCCGAGGCGGGTATGCCTTCTGGGACGTTTTCTACAGCCGAGGCTGCTATGGATTTGGGGCGCGAACTTCTTGCCGTGCCGGGGTCGATCCTATCGCCCGAGTCGCGTGGCACGAATTACCTCATTGCGAACGGTGCCTGCTGCATCATCGACGAGGAATCTATCGAGATGGCTATCTCACGCATCTACGGAACCCTGCGCTACTCGCGCCCCGATGCTCCCGGCATTGCCGACCTGGATCCAACGCAGCAGACCGTGATGCATGCGCTCATCGCCTCTCCGCTCAAGGTCGACGACATCGCGGCGCTCGTCTCGCTCGATGCTGTCGGCGTACTCAAACTCTTGGGTTCGCTTGAACTCGAGGGTCTTATCGAGCGCATGATGGATGGAAGGTATGCGCCCTCCAAGTTTGCCCTTCACGCCCAGACACCCTTCGGTCACAATGGAAAACGTGTCAATTAGAAAGGTGTTTGCAGATGCAGTTCGATCAGGTGACAGTTATCGGTGGCGGTCTGGCGGGTTCGGAGTGCGCGATCCAGCTGGCAGATCGCGGTTTTGCCGTAAAGCTGTGCGAGATGCGCCCCCAGGTGAGCTCCCCGGCTCACCATACCGATCACCTGGCAGAGCTCGTCTGCTCGAATTCGTTTAAGTCGACCCGTCCGGATTCCGCGGCTGGTTTGCTGAAGGCCGAGCTTGAGCGCATGGGTTCAGTCCTGCTCGATTGCGCCCATCGCGCGGCTGTTCCCGCCGGCGGTGCCCTGGCGGTCGACCGCGTCAAGTTTTCCGAGCTTGTCGAGGCCGAGGTTGCCGCTCGTCCCAATATCGAGGTCGTGCACGGCGAGGTCACGCAGATTCCCGAGGGTCACGTGGTCATTGCCGCGGGCCCGCTGTGTTCACCGGCGCTGAGCGAAGAGGTTATGAAGCTGTCTCTTATACACATCTGACGCTGCCGACGATACTCCTTGTG
>CABRIB010000070.1 GCA_902470915.1 uncultured Collinsella sp.
GTTGGAGGCGTCGGCCCAGATCTCGTTAAAGGTGAACCAGTAGGTCACCTGGTCGGCGTACTCCTTAAAGCAGAAGGTGGCAAAGTCCACAAAGGCATCGATGGTCTCGCGGTTGAGGAAGTCGCCCTTCTCAAAGAGGGGCAGCGGCGTGTCAAAGTGATGCAGCGTGACAAACGGCTCAACGTGGTGCTTGTGGCACTCGGCGAAAAGATCGTGGTAGAACTGGACACCCTCGGGGTTGATTTCGCCGGTACCGTTGGGGAAGATGCGGCTCCAGGCGATGGAGAGGCGAATGCCGTTGATGCCAAACTCCTCGCACAGCTCCAGATCGACGGGGTACTGGTTGTAGAAGTCCGAAGCGGGATCGGGGGAGAAGCGCCCCTGGGCCTCCAGGAAGTCGTCCCAGGCAACCTTGCCCTTACCGTGAGTGCGGGTCTCGCCTTCTACCTGGTAGGCAGCAGTGGCGCCGCCAAAGACAAAGTCCTCGGGAAACTGCGCGGGCGGGTTGGTGACGCTAGCAGGGTTAACGGACATGATGAAATATCCAATCGTCTAAATCGAAGGGCCAGCCGGTCTTGGATGGTCGGCTGACCCTGGGCGTTACTTACTTCGAAAGTTGTTCGGAGACGAAGGCGAGAGACTTATCGCCGTTCTGGGAGAGCTCGATGTACTGCTTGCCGCGGCAGGCGACGCACTTGTTGCCCACGCGCTCGCAGTCTTTCTGCAGGTCGGCCAGGTAGCTGGCAGCCTGCGGGGCCAGGACGACCAGATCAAAGTCGGGGAGCATGTCGACGTGGTTGCCATAGGCCTCGGCAGCGGTCTCAAGATTGATGCCGCGCTCCTTGGCGGCCTTGGCCAGCGCGTTAGCGAGCAGGCCCGAGGTACCGCCACCCTGGCAGAGCACGAGCACGCGCTTGCCGTTGAGGTCGCTGGCGGTTGTTGCCCCGGCAGCGGGTGCTGCAGAAGCGGCGGGGGCGTCAGCCTTCACGGCCTCGGCGGCAGCGCCGGCAGCAACGCTCTTGGCGTCAGCCTTGCCCTGGAAGGCATCGTTGAGCTTGGCGGCCTTCTCGGCGTTCTTGGCGGCGAGCTCCTCCTGGGAGATCTCGGCCTCCTCGGCGCACTTCTGGGCGTCATAGGCACGGAAGAACGGGTAGTACAGAACGAAGTCGACGACCAGGATAAGGGCGAGCATCACAAAGGCGAGCGGCTGGAAGCCCAGGCCCATGATGGTGCCGATGGGGCCGGGGACGGTCCAAGGCAGGGTGTACATAAAGCCGTTCATGCCCAAGAAGTCGATAAAGATCTTGAGGATCCAGATGTTGGCGATCGGGGCAAAGACAAACGGGACAAAGAAGACGGGGTTGAGCACGATGGGTGCGGCGAACAGCAGCGGCTCGTTGACGGCAAAGCAGACCGGGACGATGGCAGCCTTACCGACGGCGCGCATCTCCTGAGACTTGGCCAGGAAGCAGAACATAAAGACCAGGACGAGCGTGGCGCCGGTGCCGCCCATGCAGACGACGAAGTACTGGGCACCCTGGGTCAGGACAGCGGAAGCGTGCTGACCGGCCTGGAACGCAGCCAGGTTGTCGGTCATGTTGGCAACGAGGGCGGCGGCGATGGCGGGCTCGACAATCGAGGGGCCGTGGACGCCCACGAACCAGAACAGGCTCATGGCGCCATAGATCACAGCGAGGCCGATGTAGCCGTCGGCGGCGGTGAACAGGGGCTGGAACACCTGGATGACGCCCTGGGCAAAGCAGAAGCCAAAAGCAGCGCGGAAGACGATGTCAAACACCCAAAAGACGGTGATGCAAACGGAGAAGGGGATGATGTCCTTAAAGGTCTGCGAAATGTTGGGCGGAACCTGCTCGGGCATCTTGACGGTGATGTTGCGCTTAATGAAGAACTTGTAGATGATGCCGGTCACAAACGCAGCGATGAAGGCGGTCAGCAGGCCCTTGGAACCAAGGTAAGTGGTGTTGAAGCCGCTGGCAGCGTCCGTGGCGATCGTGTCGCTCGAAAGGAGCAAGAAGCCGATGATGGCCGCGCACATGCACGAGATAAAGTTGATCTGGTTGTTCTTGGGCAGGTCGCGGTTCTGCGCGTCGGCGAAGTGCTTGGCCGTGGTGGCGGCGCAGGCGATGGCCAGGATGCCCATGGAGTAGTTGTAGCACTTCCACAGGGCGTTGTTGATGTCATCGGGCCAGTAGAAACCCCAGATGTTGGGGACCGAGGCTACCAGGCAGAAGATGGACGAGAAGATAATGATGGGGATGACGGAGATAAAGCCGTCGCGGATCGCCTTGAGGTACTTGTTGCGGGCGATCGCGTTGAAAAAGGGCTGGCCTTTTTCGATGGTGGCGATGAGTTGCTCCATGCAATGCTCCTAAGAGTCGGTGGGTTAGCAACGATGGTAGCTTTTGACGTTTGGTTGCCAAAATGTTGACGTTGCCATTTTGCGACACAAAAAAGACGCGAACCGGTGGCCCCTGTGCCTGTGGACCGTCGATTCCTTGCGCGTAAACGTTTGAGCCGCCCGGTGGCTCTGTGTTTGCACAATGGCAACGTTAACATTTGGGTGACAAAAGCCGTTCGGGGAAGCAAAAATGTCGGTGAACGGTAGGTTTTGGGTGGTGAGCGTATGGTGGGGGAGGCGTTGGATATACTTGAAGGCGGTAAAAATGACTGCGCAAGGTGCCACCAATGGCATCGTTGACATAGAAAGATCGACCTATGGCCGCTGTTAAAAAATCGGTATCCGTTAAGGATGTGGCGCGTCTCGCGGGCGTCTCGGAGCAGACGGTCTCGCGCACCGTGCACGATTCGCCCAGCGTGCGCCCCGAGACCAAGGAACGCGTGCGTGCCGCCATGCGCGAGCTGGGGTATCGCCCCAATTTTGCCGGTCGATCGCTGCGCCGTGGCAAGTTTAAGACCGTCGGCGTCGCCATGTTCAACATTACCGGTACCGGCAACCTCGACCGTATGGAGGGCTTTGCCGCCGCGGCCGACAAACATGGCTATGCTATCACCCTCACTAAGGTAGACGGGCATCCGTATACCCTCGAGAGCGCATCGTCGCGCATGAGCGCACTGCCGGTGGATGGCATGGTTGTGATCATGAATCGCATGCCGGCGGACTTTGGCACCTTTGAGCCGCTGCCCGGTATGCAGACGGTGCTCGTTACCATGCTGGAGCACCCGCTCTGTTCAACGGTCGATAACGACCAGTTCGATTGCTCGCGCCAAGTGGTCGAGTACTTGCTGGGGCAGGGGCACAAGACCGTGCACTTTATCTCGTGTCCCGAGCGCTCGCTTTCGGGCATGCGGCGCGAGGAAGGCTGGCGCGAGACATTGCGTGCGCATGGCATCGAGCCACCGCAGCTCGTGCGCGGCGACTGGACAGCGCAGAGTGGATATGCTGCCGGTCAGGCTCTGGCGGACGATCCGACCTGTACGGCCATTTATGCTTCCAACGATGCCATGGCATATGGCTGCATCCGTGGGCTCGAGTCGCGCGGGAAGCGCGTGCCCCAGGACGTAAGCGTGGTGGGTGTTGACGATAGTTTGGGCGATATCGTGCCCGATCGTCGCCTGACCACGGTGCGCTTTGACAACAAGCGCGTCGGCATGTGGGCGGTCGACAAGATTGCCGGCGCCGAGGGCGCTGCACCCGGTGTGGAGCACATGCTGTTTCCGGGCGTGCTCGTCGAGGGCGATACGGTGCGCGATGTACGCTAGGGTGCGGACCTGTTTGGGTTGCCGATAATTGTGTTTGATATTGTTCGGATTGGTTTAAAAACCGTTCACGGGCGAAAAAAGACCGTTCACGGCGCGAAATAACAGTTTGCATTGTTCCTTTTTGTTTGAATGTTATTGTTTCTGTCATACACAGCGCAGCGCGTATGCCCGGACGCGATGCTCTCCATTGGTTCATATGTGAAAGGAACGCAACATGGCAACCAAAGAAGAAATCTCGATGGTTGGATTCGAGATCGTCGCATACGCGGGTGACGCCCAGACCGATCTGCTTGCAGCGCTCGATGCTGCTCGCGAGGGTGATTTTGAGAAGGCCGAGCAGCTGCACAAGGATGCCAGCGATGCACTTATCGGCGCCCACGACACGCAGACCAAGCTGCTTTCACAGGAGGCCGGCGGTGGCGAGATGGAGATGACCTTCATCATGGCTCACGCTCAGGATACTCTCATGACCACCATGATCTTGGAGAAGCAGACCCGCTTTACCATCGATGCCTACAAGCGCATCGCCGAACTCGAGGCCAAGCTCGCCTAACGAGCCTGCACAACCAAGTCCCCTTCCAAAAGCCCTGCCGCTATCCGCGGCAGGGTTTTTCTGTATCCCACCTATCTAGGTTGCGGCGAAATAGGGGCCGACAGGCCAAAATGACCCGCTTTTCCCGTCCCCGGAGGATTGGTTGGCAGCGCTCGCCACGAAACTGGCCCATCTACTACGTTTAACCCGATACTCTCGAACACGCCCGCGTTCCATGAAAAACCGCAGGACTTCTACCTGCGGTTTTGTTTTTTCGCTTTGTGGCATGGTCGGGGATGGGCGGTAAAACGTAGTAGATGGGCCCATTTCATGGCGGGCGGGTCATGCGGCAGCCTGTTGCGCCTCCTGCCGTTCGGTTTTTCGATGGGTGGGTATACTTTCAACCGCAATACAGGCCGGACTGAGGAGGTATCCAAATGCCGGACAACGGATTGATTCAAAAGGGGGATGCGCACGAGATGGCTCATGGGCGTTCTGTCCAGATAACCGAGCATACGACGGTAACCGAGCTGCAGCCCAGCCTGTCCGATGTCGTGTGTGCAAACAAAAAGCTGCAGATTGGCTTTATCGTTGTGCTCGTGGTCCTGGCGCTGCTGTCGGGCTTTGTAGCTCGTCCGCATTTCGCCGATACCAAAACTTGGGGCTCCACCATCGAAGTCATCGATCAAAAGAAGGGCAATGTTTTGGCGCTCACGACCTCGTGCGTTGCCCTGTCTGCGGGTATCACTGCGCTGCCGGGCGATACGGGAACGCCAGTCGCCGAGCAGCTCGCACAGCTTTCGGGTAACCTGGGTATCGTGCTTGCCGTGCTATACCTAGAGAAATATCTGCTGACTATTTTGTGGTCGGTTGGCTTGGGCATCTTAATCCCGTTTGCGTTGGTGCTCTTTGCGGTGTCGCTCGGCATTCACGGGCGCTGGAGTACGAGCGCCGTTCTGCGCCGTGTGGCGACACGCGTGCTGGTGGTTGCCGTGATCGGCATGGCGCTCGTACCCGCGAGCGTATGGGTGTCGCAGAAGGTCGATGAAACGTATCGCGTAAGTATTGAGCAAGCTGAGCAAAAGGCTGCGGACGCTGCGGATGTGGCCGACACCACGGACAAGTCAGCCGAGACCAGCTCAAAATCGAACAAGAAAAAATCCGAGGCCAAGGAGTCCAAAAACGTGCTCGAGCAGTTGACTGACGGGGCCTCGAGCCTTGTTACGTCGGTGACCAGCGGCGCCAAGCAGATGACCGATGAGATCGTGCATCAGGTGACCGATCTGATCGAAGGCGTCATCGTGATGATCGTGACCTCGTGCGTTATCCCGCTGCTGGTGCTCGTGGCGTTTCTGTGGCTAGGACACGTGCTGCTGGGGATCGATATCTCCGGTCCCGCGAACTATCTGACGGGTCGTTTCTTGAGCGCTCCGTCCAGACATGCCAAGAAGAGCGGGCAGTCTGAGTAGCTAAAACAGCTGTATATACCGGGGAATACCGCCGAAGGGCGGCCGAGACACGTTCTCGGCCGCCCTTTTGTTTGTTGAAAACGTGGTCGCTACGTCCGCGCCGGGCCCAAACGGTCAGCAATCATCCGTGAATGGTGTCTGTTCAAAAAAGAACAAAGATAAACAAATTATTGTTGCAGTCGGTGTTCGAATGTGTTCAAATAAACATGAACAGTGAAGAACCGCACATTCAGATGCCCGGACCTGAACGCGATTCAACACTTCCAAACAGAAACTACGCACCTGCGTATCTCTCAAGGAGGATGTCATGAGGGTTGTAATCGCTTCCGATGCCGACGGTATGTCGATGAAGGAGTCCATCAAGGAGATGCTCATCGCCGACGGTCACGAGGTCGTCGACTATTCCGAGACCCCTGCCGCGGACTTTGTCGATTCCGCCACCGCCGTTGCCAAGGACCTGCTGGAGCACAAGGATTCCCAGGGCTTCGCATTCGATAAGTACGGCGTCGGCTCCTATATGGCCGCCGTCAAGATCAAGGGTATGGTTGTCGCCAACATTTCCGACGAGCGTTCCGCCTACATGACCCGCGAGCACAACGGCTCGCGCATGGTCACCATGGGCCCGGGCGTTGTGGGCACCGAGGTCGCCAAGAAGATCGCCCGTGAGTTCCTGCGTGCCCAGTACGCCGGCGGCCGTCACCAGATCCGTGTCGACATGCTCAACAAGATGGCCTAACGAGAGCCACCGAGAACTCGAACTTCTACCTCAACTTGTGAATTCAGACGAAAGGACGTTCTGATGAAGAAGACCATCGCAATCGGTTGCGACCATATCGTTACGGACGAGAAGATCTATCTGGCCGACCGCCTGGAGCAGGCTGGCTACAAGGTGCTCGACTGCGGCACCTACAGCCACACCCGTACGCACTATCCCATCTACGGTAAGGCCGTGGGCGAGGCTGTTGCCAGCGGCAAGGCCGACTTTGGCGTGGCCCTGTGCGGCACCGGCATCGGCATCACCAACGCCGTCAACAAGGTTCCCGGCGCCCGCTGCGCCCTGGTCCGCGACATGACCTCTGCCCTGTATGCCCGTCGCGAGCTCAACGCCAACATCGTGGGCTTTGGCGGCAAGATCACCGGCGAGTTCCTGATGGCCGATATCATGCTTGCCTTCCTGGAGGAGCCCTACGAGAAGACTCCCGAGCACGACGCCCTGATCGCCAAGATCGACGCCTGCAATAAGGCCGACGCCGAGGCTCAGGCTGACCCGCACTTCTTTGACGAGTTCCTCGAGAAGTGGGACCGCGGCGAATACCACGACTAGTGGGGTTACGCGGTTTTCCAAACCGCGTAACGCGTCGACGCTGCGCGACGCTCAGGCACCCCATCTCGCCGCTCAAACCGTCGCTCGCGTACATGAAGTACGCGTCGCTCCTCTTTCGCGGCGACCTGGGGCACCTGAGCGCCGCTCGCTGACGTTTGAGTGACCTGTGAGATCGCCCCTGTTGTTGCGAAGTGTTCTGGTACGGCGAGCTGCTCCGATAACACGTTTGCTTGCTTGGCTTGAGTGCTTCGCTCTTGGCTGTACTTGGCGATTTGCAGCTTTTCAATTGACGGCTCGCGTTTCTGTGAGGGGGCGCGGGCCGGTTTTCTATCAGCCCTATTGACTTGGCGGGCTGTCGTAAGAAAGGGAAGGCTCCTATGGAGTTTGTTCTTGATAACGGTTCTATCCGTGTAGCACTGAGCACGGCGGGCGGGTCGTTCACTTCTATTGCGGCCAACGGCCGTGAGTACCTGTGGCAGGGTGATCCGGCGGTCTGGTCGGGCCAGGCACCCATTTGCTTCCCGATCTGCGGTGGCCTTCGTGACGGTCGCGCAATGACCATGGGCGGCCGCGAGGTCAAGCTCGCCCGCCACGGCTTTGCGCGCAAGCAGGAGTGGAAGCTCGAGGAGCAGAGCGACAACATGGTTGCGCTGAGCTTAAGCTCTGCCGACCATGTCGAGTTGCTCGAGCAGTACCCGTATCCGTTTAAGATCGTTGCCCGTTACACGATCGATTCGGAAAAGGTTGCCGTGTCGTACGAGGTGACCAATGAGGGCACCGAGGACATGCCGTTCTTTGTGGGCGGTCACCCCGGCTTTAAGTGCCCGCTCGACGAGGGCGAGTCCTATGACGATTATGAGCTTCGTTTTGAGCAGCGTGAGGCCACCGAGCTCTGTACTGCCGTTCCCTCGACGGGCCTGATTGATGTTGAGCATCGCAGCAAGAACCCCATGATCGGCCAGAACCTGCCGCTTACTCACGAACTCTTCGACTTCGCGGAGACCATCTTCGACGTGCTCGAGAGCCGTGTGGTTACGCTGACCAAGAAAACCGAGGACAAGGGCGTGCGCCTGACGTTCCCCGATATGCCGTACCTGATTGTGTGGAGCAAGCCCGAGGGCGACTTTGTGGCTGTTGAACCGTGGGGTGGTCTGTCCACCTGCTCCGACGAGGACGATATTCTGGAGCACAAGCGTGGCTGCCTGGTGGCCAAGCCGGGAGAGACCGTCACTCGCGGCTTTGAGATCGAGATCCTTTAACGAGTTATCGTATGTTTGGGGCGGGTTATGCCGCCCCGGAACAGGAGTTCAACATGATTCTGACCGTTACCATGAACCCGTCGATTGATACGCGCTATCAGCTCGACAAGCTGATCATCGACGATGTTAACCGCGTGACGCCCGAAAAGACCGCTGGCGGCAAGGGCCTCAACGTGAGCCGTGTGCTGCTGCAGTTGGGCGACGATGTGCTCGCGACCGGTCTGCTCGGCGGCCACATGGGTGCCTATATGGCCGAGCTTATGGACGCCGATGGCGTCAAGAACGACTTTGTGCCCATCGCCGGTGAGACGCGTATTTGCCTGAATATCCTGCACGAGGGTAATCAGACCGAGCTGCTGGAGAGCGGCCCGCAGATCGCCCCGGCCGAGCTCGAGGCCTTTACGGCCAAGTTCGCCGAGCTCGCAGCAAAGGCGGACGTTGTGACGCTTTCGGGCTCGCTGCCGCGCGGCGTCGATGCCGGCTACTATGCCGAGCTCGTCAAGATCGCCGAGGAGGCGGGCGCCAAGGTGCTGCTCGACACCTCGGGTGCATCGCTGGAGGCCGCTCTGGAGTCCGACGCTAAGCCTGAGCTCGTAAAGCCCAACCTGACCGAGATTAACGGCCTGCTGGGTACGTCCTTTACGACCGATGATGTTGATGCCCTGCGCGAGGCGCTTGCCGCCGATAGCCGCTTTGCCGGTATTCCCTGGGTTGTCGTTTCGATGGGCGCCGCCGGTTCGGTGGGCTTCCATGAGGGTCGCGCGTTCCGCGCCAAGACGCCTGCGATTGCGGCTGTGAACGCGACGGGTTCCGGTGACTCGACCATCGCCGGCTTTGCGCATGCTATTGCTGCTGGTGCCGACGACGTCACGGTGCTCAAGACCGCCAATACTTGCGGCAAGCTCAACGCCATGGATCCCAAGACCGGCCATCTGGTCATGGACCGCTGGGACGAGATCTACAACAGCGTTGAAGTAACGGAGCTGTAGGGTTACGCGGTTTTACCAAACCGCGTAACCAGCCGACGCTGCAAGCCCGCCAGAGCGGCAATCTGCCTTTCGTTTCAAGGCACTTTGCTCGCTCTGGCGGGCTTTCGCTCATATGACCCAATCCGCTGTCAAGAGCCACAATGGCCCCGCCGACCGCTTGCAATCGGTCGGCGGGGCCTGCCGTTAACCCGTCCCGGTCCGCCCCCGGCATGTCGTCGACGCCTTCGGCTCAGTCTCATATCCGCGGATACCGTTCTGCCGGCCCGCACTCCATTCCTTCGGCGGGGTTCCCCAAGTCTGTCGAGGCGCATGCGGAGGGCTCCGCGCGCACAGCGAAATAGGGGGTATCCCCGAAGGCCGCCCGGCTCGCCGGGACGGGGGCTGTGTCTATTCCGCGCCCTCCCGGCACATCATGCCGAGGGCCCAGAGCCACCTCACG
>CABRIB010000071.1 GCA_902470915.1 uncultured Collinsella sp.
CTACACAAGGAGTATCGTCGGCAGCGTCAGATGTGTATAAGAGACAGGCCTGGACGAGCCCACCAACCACCTGGACATCGACTCGGTGGATATGCTCGAGAACGCCCTGCAAAACTTCCCCGGCACCATCGTGCTGATCAGCCACGACGAGCACCTGGTACGCGCCGTGGCCAACCGCATCATCGACATCCGCGACGGTAAGGTCACGGTCTATGACGGCGACTACGAGTACTACCTCTACAAGCGCGAGGACCTCGCAGCCCGCGCCGCCGCCGAGGTGGCAGGGGAGAGTGCACCGGCCGCGACCAAGTCCGCTAAGGTCACCGCGGCCCAGCCCGATGCGCCCGCCGCCGCTTCCAAACCTGCCGAGGGCAAAAAGACCAAGGAGCAAAAGCGCGCCGAGGCCCAGGCCCGCGCCGCACTCAACAAAAAGCTCAAGGGCGTGCGCAACCAGCTCAAGAAGATCGAGACGGAGCTGGACAAAAAGCGCGCCCGCTATGACGAGCTTATGGAATTGATGGCAAGCGAAGAACTTTATGCCGATCAAGACAAGTTCAACGCCGCGCTGGGGGAATATAACGGCCTTAAGCAAGAGCTACCCAAGCTCGAGGACGAATGGCTGGAACTTTCCACCCAGATCGAAGAGGAGACCGCGCGTGAACTCTCGTAAGGCCGCTGCCGTGGCGATGAGCATCATCGCTATCGCTTGTCGCATCTGCGGCATCTTTATGAGCGCGATGACCGTGCTGCTGTGCTTTAGCGGCCTGACCGCCAAGCTGCAGATCGTGGGCTTTGTCGTTGAGCTTTCGCGCGCGCTGCCGAGCGCCATCGCCGGCTACGGCGTCATCACCTCGCCCTTTGGCGGCGTGTTCCGCTTGGATTACGCCATCGTGGCCGTCATCCTGTTTGTGGCTGACTACCTGCTCACGCGCGCCTCGCGCCGCGTCCGCTAGGGGAGCGCCATGTCCAGCAGCTACATCATGAACCTGCTCGCGAGCGCCGTCGCCGTCATTGTGGGCATCGTCATCCACGAGAGTGCGCACGCCGCCGCGGCCTGGGCACTCGGCGATAAGACGGCCCGATCGCGCGGTCGTGTCTCGCTCAACCCGCTCAACCACATCGACCCGTTTGGCACCATTCTCCTGCCGCTGCTCATGCTCGCCGCCGGAGGCCCGGTGTTCGCCTTCGCCAAGCCCGTGCCCGTCTACCTCAACAACCTCAAGCACCCCAAGCGCGACGAGGTCCTGGTGAGCGCAGCCGGCCCCGCATCGAATATCGCGCTCGCGTGTCTTGCCGCGGTCCTCATGCGCCTGGCCTATGGCAGCCTCTACACCAGCATGTCCTTTGCCCTGGCGTCACAAATCATGAACTTCGGCGCCACGTTTATCGTGGTCAACTTGTCGCTCGCGTTCTTTAACCTCATCCCGATTCCGCCGCTTGATGGCTCGTCGATCATCGTGCCCTTCCTCAAGGGCAAAGCGCTCAACAACTATTACCGCCTGCAGCAATACGCTATGCCCATACTCATCCTGGTTCTATACCTGCTGCCTATGTGGACCGGCATCGATGTAATCGGCCGCTATTTCGACGTTACCGTGTATCCGCTTGCTGAGCAGCTGCTCAACTTCGCAATCGCCGGCATCTAAGGTAAACTTACAGGTCGACCCTGCAAAGCGTTCGTAACATGCACCCAAACCGCGCCGCGAAGGCGCCGTCAAAGGAGGTCGAATATGTCGTATCGTGTGTCGACGCAGGTCTACAGCGGACCGTTCGACCTGCTGCTGCAGCTGGTAACCCGCCAAAAAGTAGATATCGGCGCCATCTCTATCAGCGAGGTGGCCGAGCAGTACCTTGCCGAGGCCGAGCGCATCGAGGCGCTGGACCTGGACGTGGCGAGCGACTTTTTGCTAGTCGCGGCAACCCTTTTGGACATCAAGGCTGCCTCTCTGGTGCCGCAGGAGGCCCCGCGCAAAGCCGATGACGACGATGACGAGTTCGACGAAGACCTCGAGGAGCTCAGCACGCTCGACGGTGACGCCTTGCGCGAGGTCCTGATCCAGCGCCTGATTGCGTACAAGCAGTTTAAAGGCGCGGCGGCAGCCCTTGGTGCTCGCATGCAGGCCGAGAGCCGCATGCACCCGCGTGTGGCCGGCCCCGATCCCGAGTTCTTGGGCCTCATGCCCGACTACCTGGCCGGCATCACGCTGCGCGGCCTGGCCGTCATCTGTGCCGACCTGGACGGCAAGCGCCAGACCTTCCTGCTGGAGGCCGAGCACGTGGCACCGCATCGCGTGCCGCTCGACCTGACGGTGGCCTCGGTCGACCGCTTTACCATGGCACACCAAGCCTGCACCTTCCGCGAGCTGCTGGACGGCGACGCCACCACCGAGCAGCTCGTCGTCACCTTCCTGGCCATGCTGGAGCTCGCCAAGCGCGGCTCGCTCACACTGAGCCAGGACGAGATCTTTGGAACCATTCATATCAACCGCGTCGAGGGCGCCGAGGCATACGTGCCCGGCGAGGGCCCCGAGCTCACCGAATAGGAGCGCCAACCATGTCAACCCTTTCCACGCTGGAGGCAAACAGCCTTAAAGGCGCCCTCGAGGCGCTGCTGCTGGTGTCGAGCGACCCCGTGAGCGCACCCGCGCTGGCAGGTGCGCTGGATATCGCCCCGGGCGAGTGCGCGTCGCTTTTGGCCGAGCTCAAGGTTGAGTACGAGGAGGCCAACCGCGGTTTTCAGCTGCGCGAGGTCGCCGGTGGCTGGCGCCTGTTTACACACCCCGCCTACCACGATGTGGTCGAGGCCTATGTGCTGAGCTGGGACACGCAAAAGCTGTCGCAGGCGGCGCTCGAGACCCTGGCCGTGATCGCCTATCACCAGCCCGTCACGCGTGAGGTGGTCAAGGGCATCCGCGGCGTCAACTCCGACGGCGTTATCGCGTCGCTCGTGGACAAGGGCCTGGTGCGCGAGCTCGGTCGCGACCCCGAGCGCGGTCAGGCCATCATCTACGGCACGACCAACGCCTTCTTGGAAAAGTTCGGCCTGCGTTCTACCCGCGATCTGCCCGATCTGGAGCAGTTTGCCCCCGATGAGCAGTCGCGCCAGTTTATCCGCGAGCGCCTGAGCGGCCGCAGCATTCAGTCTACGCTCGAGGAGCAGGCTGAGGACCTGGACGAAGAGCGCGAACTGATCGATACCGATGTTGAGGACACCGATGTTGAGGATACCGATGGCGAGGAGCTTCTACCCACCGTCGATACCTCGGAGGATATACATGACGAGGACTAACGAAGCAGGGGAGACGCGCATCGCGGGCGCCACGGACACCACCACGCCCGCAGGCGGCGCCCAGCCCGTTTACCCGCACACGATGCGCCTGCAGCGCTTTTTGGCGCGCGCGGGCGTGGCGAGTCGCCGCGGCTCGGAGGACCTGATGACCGCCGGCCGCGTGACCGTCAACGGGCAGGTCGCGACCGAACTGGGCACCAAGGTCGATGTCGATCGCGACCATATCGAGGTCGACGGCATGCCCGTCAAGCTCAACCAGGGCGCCGTATACCTGATGCTCTACAAGCCGACAGGCTACCTCACCACCATGAGCGATCCGCAGGAGCGCCCTTGCGTGGCCGACCTGGTCCCGCGCGACCGTTTTCCGGGGCTCTTCCCGGTGGGCCGTCTGGACCGCGACACCACGGGCCTTTTGCTCTTTACCACCGACGGCGACCTGTCGCAGGACCTGCTGCACCCCAGCAAGCACGTCTACAAGACCTACCAGGCGCTCGTCGACGGGCAGCTTTCCGATCGTGATCTTGCGCCGCTGCGTCGCGGCATCGAGCTCGACGACGGCCTGTGCCAGCCGGCAATCTGCCGTGTCATCAACGCGCGCGAGGCCGAGGCCGTGGCCCCGCAGGGCATCAAGCCCGGCACCACTGCCGTTGAGGTCATCATCCGCGAGGGCCGCAAGAACCAGGTCAAGCGCATGCTGAGCAAGATTCACCATCCGGTGATCCGCCTGCATCGCTGCAACTTTGCCGGCCTGGAGCTCAAGGATGTGGCCAAGGGTTCATGGCGCGAGCTCACCGATCGCGAGGTGCAGATCCTCAAGGCCGGCGGCATCCCGCCCAAGCAGGCCAGCTCCAAGCACGGCGCCGCGCCGGCGACCAACACGGCGAGCCGCACGCGTCACCACGGCAGCCACGGTTCCGCGCCCAAGCGCAACACCTACCGCGAGCGCTACACGGGTTAGCCAGTACACCAAGCAACAGCGCTCGCGTCCCATACCAGCACGTCAACCACCGAAAGGAAGCATTGCATGATCGTCGCCATCGACGGCCCCGCCGGTTCCGGCAAGTCCACTATCGCCAAGGAGATCGCCCGCCAGCTGGGCTTTAACAAGCTCGACACGGGCGCCATGTATCGCGCCGTCACTTTCGCCGCGCTCGACCGCGGCATCGACCTGGACGACGAGGCGGCCATCGACGCCCTCGCCAAGCAGATCGAGATTCGTTTTACCAACGGCACCGGCGAGGACACGCGCCTGACCATCGACGGTAAGGACGCCTCAGCCGCCATCCGCACCCCGCAGGTCGACGCCAACGTATCCAAGGTCTCGGCCTACCCGGGCGTGCGTGCCGCCATGCTCATCCACCAGCGCCGCGCCGCCGAGGACCGCGATATCGTCGCCGAGGGTCGCGACATCGGCACCGTCGTGTTTCCCAACGCGCAGGTCAAGGTGTTCCTGACCGCCGACCCGCGCGAGCGCGCCCGTCGCCGCGTGCTGCAGCGCCACCAAAACGACGCCCAGCCGCTCACCGAAGAGCGGCTCGAGGCAGAGGTCGACGAGACCCTCGACGCCCTCAAGCAGCGCGATAAGCTCGACAGCAGCCGCGAGGTCGCGCCGCTCGTTCCCGCCGAGGACGCCGTGCACGTCGACTCCACCGCTCACACCATCGATGAGGTCGTCTCGATCATCGAGGACCTCATCAACCAAAGGAGGTAGCACATGCGCCTGTTTAAGCAGACGCCCGAGGATTACTACAACGCCCCCTACGCCGAGTTCCCGGCGCTCATCCGCGGCACCGTCGTCGTGGTCATGGGCATCCTGTGGGTCTTCTCCAAGCTCATGTGGCGCTGGAAGGTCGAGGACGCCGACCTGCTGTTTGAGCGCCAGGAAGGCCGCGGCAGCGTGGTCATCTGCAACCACACCTCGATGGCCGAGTTGCTGGCCGTGGAGACGGCACTGTTCTTTGGCGGCCGCCGCATCCGCCCCATCTTTAAATCCGAGTTCGCCAAGACCAAGATCGTGCGCTGGGCCTTTAGCCGCGTGGGCGGTATTCCCGTCGAGCGCGGCACCGCCGACATGAAGTGCCTGCGCGCCGCCCAGCATGCGCTGCAACGCGGCGAGGACGTCCTGATTTTCCCCGAGGGCACGCGCATCCGCTCGCGCGAGATCAAGCCCGAGGTCCACGGCGGATTTGCGCTCATCGCCCAGATGGGTAAGGCACCCGTCAACCCGCTCGCCATCTGCGGCTGGTCCGATATCACGCCTGCAGGCAAAAAGCTCATGCGCCCCAAAAAGTGCTGGATCCGCGCCGGCAAGGCCGTCTCGCTATCCGATGCTCCGGCCGAGCTCAAGCGCAAGGAGCGCCTGGCATGGTTTGAGTCCGAAGCCATGAACCGCGTCTACGCCATGCGCGACGACCTGTGCGCCGAGCATCCGGGCAGGTTCTAGCCATGAGCGAGAACGTTACGGACACTGCCGCGACCGCGTCCGACCAGGCAACAGCGCCTACCATCGAGATCGCAGCACACGCCGGCACTTGCTACGGCGTACAGCGTGCGCTCGATATGGCGCTAGCCGCCGCACCGCAGGCAGGTGAGTGCGCTCAGGTCCATACCTTGGGTCCGCTCATCCATAACCCCATCGTGGTGCGCGAGCTTGCTGAGGCAGGCGTTGGCCTGGCCGAGACCCTGGACGACGCAGCATCGGGTACCGTAATCATCCGCGCACACGGCGTAGTGCCGCAGGTGATCGATGCTGCCCGCAAGCGCGGCCTCAACGTGGTCGACGCCACCTGCCCTTACGTCAAGAAGGTCCACGTGGCCGCCGAGCGGCTGGTGCGCGAGGGCTATCGCGTACTCGTCGTGGGTGAGCCGGGCCATCCCGAGGTGGAGGGCATCCTAGGCCACGCCGGCAATGATGCGCAGGTCGTGAGCTGTGCCGCCGATGCCAACGCTTTGTCGCTCAAGGGCAAGATGGGCCTGGTTGTGCAGACCACCCAGACCGCGCAGAACCTGGCCGAGGTTGTGGCCTCCATTACCCCGCGCGTGCAGGAACTGCGCGTGATCAACACCATCTGCGCCGCCACGAGTGAGCGTCAACAGGCGGCGGCATCCCTCGCCAGCCGTTGCGACTGCATGGTCGTGGTGGGCGGAAAGAACTCGGGCAACACCCGCCGCCTGGCGCAGATCTGTGCTGATGTCTGCGAGCACACGCATCACATCGAGGAAGCTTCGGAGCTTGAGGCCGCATGGTTTGTCAACGCCCGCCACATCGGCATCACCGCCGGAGCCTCCACCCCGCAAGAACACATCGAGCGCGCCGTCGAGCGCATCAAGGAGCTTTGCCGCTAATCATGGACCAGACCGTACCCGCATACGCCGCCGAGGTGGCCGATTACGGGCGCAGCCGCGACCCCGAGCCGGGTGAGGGCGCGCTCGTTAAAAACGTGCGTCCCGAATCGCCCGCATGGGATGTGGGTATCGAGCCGGGCATGCGCGTGCTTGCGGTCAACGGCGAGCAGCTGACCGATATGATCGTGTGGCTCTGGGAGGCAGACGACGACACCGTCGAGCTGGAGGTTTTCGATCCGCGCGACGGCACCGTCACCCCCGTTGAGCTCGATCGCTTTCCCGGCGAGGACTGGGGCCTGGAGTTCGATGGCCCCATCTTCGACGGCATGCGCACCTGCGTCAACGCCTGCGTGTTCTGCTTTATGACGATGCTGCCCAAGGGCGGTCGCTCCACGCTCTACATCCGTGACGACGACTACCGTCTGAGCTTTTTGCAGGGCAACTTTGTCACGCTGACGAACCTTTCCGACGAGGACGTGCAAAACGTCATCGACCGCAACATGAGCCCCATGAACGTGTCGGTCCACGCCGTGAGCCCCGACGTCCGCCGCCGCATGATGGGCCGCAATGCCCAGCGCGGCATGGACGTGCTCGAGGCCATCATGGCCGCCGGCATCGAGATTCACGCGCAGATCGTGCTGTGCCCCGGCATGAACGACGGCGAGGAGCTGGAAAAGACGCTGCGCTTTTGCGAGGAGCACGAGCAAATCACAAGCCTGGGCATTGTTCCGCTCGGTTTTACCAAGCATCAGAACCGTTTTAGCTGGTCCTACAGTGACAAGCCCGAGCTGGCGCGCGAGACTATCGCCATGATCCGGCCCTTCCAGGACCGTGCCTTCGAGCGCTTTGGCCGCCACACCTTCCAGATGAGCGACGAGTTCTACCTGGATGCCGGCATCGAGCCGCCCGAGGCAGACTTTTACGACGGTTACCCGCAGTACTACGACGGCATCGGCATGATTCGCTCGTATCTGGACGAGACCGATGACGTGCTCGCCGCCGACGCCGAGCGTCTGGCCCGCGTTCGCGAGGCCGTCGCCGCCCGCAACCAGCGGCTTCTGTGTCTCTCGGGCGCCAGCGCGCGCGACACCGTGGCGCGCTTTGTGGAGTCGCCGCATGGTCTCGCCGGCACCGTCACAGCCATCAAGAACCGCTACTTTGGCGGCAACGTGGACGTGACCGGCCTCATCGTCGCGTGTGACATTCTGGAGCAGCTGCCCCAAGATCTGTCGGGGGTTATGCTCTTTGTGCCTAAGCTCATGTTCAACGCTGACGGCATGACGCTTGACGAGTATCATCGTGACGATTTACTCGCAAGCCTTACCAGTCGCGGCGCCGAGGTTCATGTGGTGTCGACCATGCCGCATGAGCTGCTCGATACCCTGGAGCGCATCCTTGGCATTGTGCCCGCAGACTCTAACACTTCCACTGACCCTACCCATTAAAGGAGAGCAGATGAAACCTATCGTCGCCGTCGTCGGACGCCCCAACGTGGGCAAGTCCACGCTCGTTAACCGCCTGGCCCAGACCTCGGACGCCATCGTCCACGAGTCCCGCGGCGTCACGCGCGACCGCTCGTACCACACGGCCGATTGGAACGGCCGCGAGTTCACCATCGTCGACACGGGCGGCATCGAGCCGCTCAAGAGCGATGACGTCTTCGCCACGTCCATTCGCGACCAGGCCCTCGCCGCCGCCGAGGAAGCCGCCGTCATCCTGTTTGTGGTCGACGGCCGCACCGGCGTCACCGAGGAGGACGAGTCGGTCGCTCGCATGCTCAAGCGCTGCGACAAGCCGGTCTTTCTGCTGGTGAACAAGCTCGACAACCCCGATCGCGAGAACGACAGCATCTGGGAGTTCTATTCCCTCGGCATCGGCGAGCCCACGCCGCTCTCGGCGCTGCACGGCCACGGCACCGGCGACCTGCTCGACGACATCGTGGCCCTGCTTCCTGAGGAGGAGGACGAGATCGCCGACGAGTTCCCCGATGCGCTGAACGTGGCTATCATCGGCCGCCCCAACGCCGGTAAGTCCTCGCTGTTCAACCGCATCCTGGGCGCCGACCGCTCCATCGTGTCCAACATTGCCGGCACCACGCGCGACGCCATCGACACGGTCGTCGAGCGCAACGGCAAGCACTACCGCATGGTCGACACTGCGGGTATCCGTAAGAAGAGCACCGTGTACGAGAACATCGAGTACTACTCGATGGTCCGCGGCCTGCGCGCCATCGACCGTGCCGACGTGGCGCTGCTCGTCGTCGACGCCTCCGTGGGCGTTACCGAGCAGGACCAGAAGGTCATGGGCCTTGCCATCGAGCGCGGCTGCGCCATCGTTGTGCTGCTCAACAAGTGGGACCTGCTCGACGACGATCGCAAGCGCGAGGCCTGCATGGAGACCATCGACCGCCGTCTGGGCGTCATGGCTCCCTGGGCCCAGTACCTGCGCATCTCTGCCCTCACTGGCCGCAGCGTCGAGAAGATTTGGGCGATGGTCGACGCCGCCGAAAAGACGCGCTCGCAAAAGATCAGCACCTCGCGCCTCAACACGTTCCTCACCGATCTGCGCGAGTTCGGTCATACCGTGGTGGACGGCAAGCGCCGCCTGCGCATGCACTACGTGACCCAGACGGGCGTCAACCCGCCGACGTTTACGTTCTTTGTCAACCACAGCGACCTGGTCAACGACACCTACCAGCGCTACGTGGAGAACCGCATGCGCTCGACCTTCGATTTTTCCGGTACGCCCATTCGACTCTTCTTTAGGAAGAAGGAGCAAAAGGATGCTTAATCCGATCCTGCTGACCGCCATCTGCGCCGTGGTCTCGTTCTTTATCGGAGCGATTCCGTTTGGCCTGATCCTGGGCCGCGTGTTCAACCACACGGACATTCGCAAGGCGGGCTCCGGCAACATCGGCACCACCAACGCCCTGCGCGTGGCCGGCCCCAAGGTGGCCGCGCTCACGCTGCTGCTCGACTGCCTTAAGGGCGCCATCTGCGTCCCTGTCTCTTATACACATCTCCGAGCCCACGAGACGGACTCCTAT
>CABRIB010000072.1 GCA_902470915.1 uncultured Collinsella sp.
TACACAAGGAGTATCGTCGGCAGCGTCAGATGTGTATAAGAGACAGGGTTTACAAGAAAGCGGGGATGAGATGGCGACGGTGTATGGTTATGCGCGGGTGAGTTCGCGCGATCAGAATCTAAATCGGCAGCTGGATGCGCTGGGCGCCTATGGCGTGGGCTCGGCGAATATTTATGCCGACCATGCGAGCGGCAAGGACTTCGATCGCCCGCGGTATCGCGAGCTGCTGCACATCCTGGGAGACGGGGACGTGCTGGTGGTGCTTTCTATCGACCGACTTGGCCGTAATTACTCCGAGATTCTTGAGGAATGGCGACGCATTACCAAGGAGCTCGGGGTTGCCATTGTGGTGTTGGACATGCCATTGCTTGACACGCGCGTCAGGGCCAGCGGCGCGCCGGATGTGACCAATACCCTGATTGCCGATATTGTGCTACAACTGCTGAGCTACGTGGCGCAGGTGGAGCGCGAGAATATTCATCGGCGCCAAGCGGAGGGGATTGCAGCGGCGCGGGCGCGAGGGGTCCGTTTCGGTCGACCTCGCAAGCCGTGCCCTCCTCAGTTTGAGCTGGTACGCGATAGCTATGAGGCAGGCGATATTACCCGCAGCCAGGCAGCAAAGTGCCTGGGCGTGTGCGTGGGGACGTTCGATCGCTGGATGCGCGAGGCGGGGTAGGGGTTTGCGCCGCTTTGGCGCTTCCTGTTGCGATTCAAATTTTGATACGCTGACGATGTCATTTGGGGCTACACTCGCTGATATTCAAAAAAGGAGGTAGGCCCTTGGCGCGCGTAAAACAAATAATCGGATGGACCGCGATCGTTCTGTTTACTGCAACGCTGGCGGGCATCTGGGTGCTGACGGAGCAAAATGCGGTGGAGACGTCGTTGCTGAGCGAGTCAACCGCGCGTGTGGTGGAGGGTCAAGCTACGGGCGTACAGGCTGCCGATGTCGCGGGTGAAGCTCAGACCGAGAACGGGATGACCGGGGGCACCGATTCGGCTGCTTCGAATGTCCGGTCTGGCCGACTTGCTTCCATTCGCATGTGGGTGGGCACGAACGTCCGTCGCGTTGCCCATACCGTAGAGTTTTTCTTCGTCGGATTGTTCGCCTCGGTGGTCGTGGTTTGCTTTTCCAGGCGTCCGTGGAGCGTATGCTCCCGTTGCGTGCCCGTGTTGCTCTTTTGTGCCGTCTGCTCCGTTGGCGATCAGGTGCATAAGATCTTTGTTCCCGGCAGGCATTTCGACGTTATCGATTTAGGATTCGATGCTGCGGGCTATGTCACCGCCATGCTGTTGGTATTGCTGGCAGCGGCGTTGGTGCGCCATGCGACTCGGCCGATCGGCGCCCATGCGAGGCGCTAGCCGGTAACAAACCCGTTTCTGATAATGCGACCTTGTTGAATTATTTTGTGTCGCGCGTATTTCCGAGCGGTCGGATTTGAGGGGCGAGCGGTAGAACGCTCGCCCTTTGTGCGCCACGATGCGGCACAATGTACCGCAAAAGCTGTTTGTATCCGGTACGAATCGTTCGTTGGTCTTTAATTCTTCTCAACGGAGGTGTTTGAGATGGCAAACGGATTGCTTTTGCGGCTTCGCGAGCGTGAGCTCAGTGCGAGCCCGGCGGAACGCAATGTCATCGCATATGTAAGCGCTCATCCGCACGAGGTAGTCGGGCTGTCCGTCCGCGGTCTTGCCGATGTCACGTTCTCCTCGCCCTCGAGCATTTTGCGCTTTTGCAAGCGCTTGGGTTTTGCGGGCTACAAGGAGTTCCAGCGCGAACTGATTGCCGAGCTGGCGCTCTTGGGTGACAAGAAAGACGTTGCCCTCGAGGACATCTCCATGGATGACAGCGTCGAACATATCGTGGGGAAGGTGATGAAAAGCAACGTGCGCACGATCGAAGCGACGGCGCGAACGCTCGATTACACCGTCTTGGAGCGATGTGCGGCCTATCTTAAGCGGGCACGTGCGGTCAATCTGTTCGGTATCGGTGCCTCTCGTTTGGTCGCGCACGATCTGGCGCAAAAGCTCATGCGTGTCGACAAAGAGTGCCATCTGTACGACGACTGGCATGATCAGCTCTTGTGTGCCAAGAACATGCATGAGGGCGATATGGCAATCGCCTTTAGCTACTCGGGCTTGACGCAAGAGGTGCTGGACTGCGCCGCCGAGGCCCAACGTCACAACTGTCCCGTTGTGGCCGTGACCAAAGTAGATGGATCATCCAAGCTTGCCACCATGGCCGATGCCGTGCTCGGCGTCGCTGCGAGTGAGCCCTTGGTCCGCAGCGGTGCCATGGCTTCGCGTATGGCCCAGCTTATGGTTGTCGATGCCCTGTACGCTGCTTACGTTGCCAGCGACTACGAACGAGCGACGCATGTCATTAAGCAAAACTACATCGAGAAACAGGAAAGATGAGGTGAATGAAATGCTCGATTTAACAAAATTCACGACCGAACAGCGTAATCAAAGGTCAATGAACCTCGATACGATGACATCGCTGCAGATCGTCATGACGATGAACGATGAGGATCTTCGTGCCGTCCAGTCGGTCACAAAAGTGCTGCCCCAGGTTGCCACAGCAATCGACTGGGCTGCTGAGGCACTCGAGCGCGGCGGGCGCGTCTTTTACATGGGCGCAGGCACCAGCGGTCGTCTGGGCGTACTCGACGCTTCGGAGTGTCCGCCCACGTTTGGCGTGTCACCCGATCTGATTGTCGGGCTCATTGCCGGAGGCGAGACGGCGTTTATCAAGGCTGTCGAAGGTGCCGAAGACAGCGAGGAGCTTGGCGCGAGCGACCTGCGGGGGCGTGGACTCTCGGACAAGGATCTTGTCGTTGGCCTGGCGGCAAGCGGTCGTACTCCCTATGTGGTGGGCGGCCTTGTGTACGCCAAGGCAACTGGGTGCAAGACCATTGCAATTGCCTGCAACCAAGGGTCGAAGATCGGGGAGAGCGCAGATCTTGCCATTGAACCCGTGCCCGGTCCCGAGGTACTGACCGGCTCAACGAGGCTCAAGGCGGGAACGGTTCAAAAGCTCATTCTCAACATGATTTCGACCGGTGCCATGGTCAAGATCGGCAAGGTATACCAAAACCTGATGGTCGATGTGCAGCAGACGAACGAGAAGTTGGTGGTGCGCGGCCAGAACATCGTGATGGAGGCGACCGGCTGCACGCGCGAGTGCGCTATTCAGGCGCTTGCAGATGCCGGCGGCCACGTAAAAACCGCTATTGTCTCGGTACTGCTGGACTGCGATGCCGAGCAGGCTGCGGTAGCTCTTGAGCGAGCGCGAGGCCATGTCCGTGCTGCGGTGAGTGGCCATGAGAAGAGCGATGCCGATGCCCAATAGGTGCGCGGCGTGAGCTGATATGACATCCAGACGAGATACCCAATACAAGGAGGAGTTATGACGAACAAAGAGCTGGCTCAAAAGCTGCTGGACCTTTTGGGCGGTAAAGACAACGTGCTGGCAAACGCGGCGTGCATGACGCGCCTGCGCGTGACCGTCAAAGACACGGGCAGCGTCGACGCGGAGGGCATTAAGGCACTCGACGGCGTGATGGGCCTGGTCGAGGACGACACGATGCAGATCGTGCTGGGTCCGGGCAAGGTGAATAAGGTGCTCGAGGAGTTCTCCAAGCTCACCGGCCTTGCGAAAGGCGTTGCCGACGAGAGCGTGGTTGACGCTGCGGCCACAAACAAGGCCGCGCAGAAGGCAAAGTACGAGTCCAAGCCGGTTCAGGCCTTCCTCAAGAAGATTTCCAATGTCTTCGTTGCCCTGCTTCCCGGCATCATTGCGGCTGGCCTCATCAACGGTATCTGCAACGTCATTAACGTCTCGACGGCAGGCGCGCTTGCAGGCGAGTGGTGGTACCAGGGCATTCGTTCCATGGGCTGGGCCCTGTTTGCCTATCTGCCCATCTTGGTGGGCTATAACGCGGCACGTGAGTTTGGCGGCTCCGCTGCGCTGGGCGGCATCGCCGGCATGATGTGTATTGCCAACAGTGCCATGCCCCTGCTTGCGCCTGGTGCGGCTGATCCTGCCGCTGCCATTCTGCTGCCGCTCACCAATGCGCAGTACAACCCCGCAGCGGGCGGCATGATCGCGGCTCTTATCGCTGGCGCATTTTTTGCCTGGATGGAGCGTCAGATTCGCAAAGTTATGCCCAACGCACTCGACACGTTCTTGTCCCCGCTGCTGGTGCTCATCATCGGCGCCTTTGCTCTGATGCTCGTCATCCAGCCGGTTGGCGCATGGCTGACGACTGCCATCTTTAGCGTTTTGACCTTTATCTTCGAGAAGCTGGGCGTCCTGGGCGGCTATATCCTGTCGGCAGGCTTCTTGCCGCTGGTTTCCGTCGGCCTGCATCAGGCGCTCACGCCGATCCACGCTATGCTCAACGATCCCGACGGCGCTACCAAGGGCATCAATTACCTGCTCCCCATCCTTATGATGGCTGGCGGCGGCCAGGTCGGTTCCGGTTTGGCGCTGTACTTTAAGACCAAGAACGCCAAGCTCAAGAAGTACGTCGCAGAGTCCATTCCCGTTGGAATCCTGGGTGTGGGCGAGCCTCTGATGTATGCCGTTACGCTGCCGCTCGTTCGTCCGTTTGTGACGGCCTGCCTGGGTGCCGGATTTGGCGGCGCGCTCGCGGCGCTGCTTCACATCGGCACGGTTTCTCAGGGCGTTTCCGGTCTGTTTGGCCTGCTGATCGTCGTTCCTGGCCAGCAGCTCGGCTACGTTGCCGCTATGCTGCTTGCCTATGCCGCCGGCTTTGTCCTGACGTGGTTCTTTGGCGTCGACGAGCAGAAGATCAATGAGTTCTTTGGCGAGTAGTTTGATATCGCGAGCCGTGTTGCTCGGGGTTCGCGGCGCGCGGCAGATTTCTTGATGCTATGGTTGTGCCGGCGGGGCTAACTGCTCCGCCGGCCTTTTTTAAAGGAGCGTTGTAGCGTGAAAACGGGTATTTCGATTTATCTTTCCAGCCCTTTGCAGGATATTGAGCGGACGATTGAGCGTGGTGCCGCGGCGGGTGCGCGCTACGCGTTCACCTCACTGCATATTCCCGAGGATGGGGGAGCGGCGTATGCCGATAAGGTCCGTCATGTGCTGTCGCTGCTCTCCGCCCGCGGCATTGCGCTCATCGCCGATGTGGGGCCGCGCACGTGCGATTTGCTCGGGCTTGAGCGCATCGAGGACCTGCGCGATCTGGGGTTGGAATACCTTCGTTTGGACTATGGCTTTAGCGCCCAACGGGTCGCGGAGCTGTCCGGTGTATTTCGCATAGTGGTCAATGCATCGACGGTGAGTTCTGATGAAATCGCATCGTGGCGTGAGGCCGGTGCCGATGTGACTCGTTTTGCCGCCTGCCACAATTTTTACCCCAAGCCTTATACCGGTTTAGCTCTGGAGGACATTGCTCGGGTGAATCTTCGTCTTGCGGCGCTTGGATTCGAAATCATGGCTTTTGTGCCGGGTGATGCCAACGTTCGCGGGCCGGTATTCGAGGGACTGCCGACGGTCGAGGCGCAGCGCGGTCGCGCGTCAAAGGTTGCTCTCAATATGCTTGAGCTTGCACATGGCGCCGATTGCGACATTGTGTTGGTCGGCGACCCCGATCTTTCCGATGCGGGCTGGGCGCAGTTTGCTCAAGTTTCCGCCGGATACGTGGACCTGCAATGCGAGCTTGAGCCCGGTTATGCCTATGTGCGCGGGCAGATTCATCACGACCGGCCCGATTCGAGCACCCTCATCTTTAGGTCTCAGGAGTCGCGCACGACGCTTAAACCGGATTCCGTGCCGATGGATGCCGGTGCCGGCCTGTCGCGAAAGACGGGGTCGATCGCTGTGAGCAATAGCGGCTATGGGCGCTACGAAGGCGAGCTTGAGATTGCGCGGGTCGATCTTCCCGGTGACGAGCGCATGAACGTTGCGGGCCATATCACGCCCGAGGCAATGGAGCTGCTGCCGTCCATCAAACGCGGATTCGGGGTACGGTTCGTTTAGCGTGTGACCCGTGGGCTACAATTGGCCCATCATACGAAGGCGCCTCGTGTGGCGTGTGCCTGCGTTGGCCGATCTATATTCGGAGGATTCCCATGACCGTACTGTTTGTTGAATATCCCAAGTGCTCGACCTGTAAGAAGGCCAAGGCATGGCTGGACGAACACGGGGTAGAGTATATCGACCGCGATATCGTTTTGGACAATCCCGCGGCTGATGAGCTTGCGACCTGGATTGCTCGTTCGGGACTGCCGGTGCGGCGCTTCTTTAATTCGTCGGGCATGAAATATCGAGAGCTGGGCCTGAAGGCACGTCTAGATGCGGGCATGACGGATCGGGAGTGCTACGAGCTGCTGGCGACCGACGGCATGCTGGTCAAGCGTCCGCTGTTGGTGGGCGACGACTTTGCGATTCCCGGCTTTAGGGAAGCAGCTTGGACCGAGGCGCTGCTGTAGCGGCTGCGGAAAGTGCGACCCGTTTTGAGCGCTCGGGGTGGGACGTGTTTTCCATCGGAGGGCTCGCTCGGCTCAATCCTTGAGCTGCGCCCATTCGTGCGGATCGTAGACCTTTACGTGCTTGTTGGGCTTGCCGCTCCAGTACTCCTCGTCCATAAAGGGCAGATATGCCTGAACACCGGGGCAGATAAAGGGAATCCGCTGCTGTTGCAGTCGCTCGCGCTGTCGCTGCTCCAGGTGCGCCTCGGATATGACGGTCGGCATGCCGGACAGCTCGACGAGGCTTGCCTGGATTCGCTTAAGGTCGGGGAGTCCCGCGTGCCATGACACCCGCATGATCAAAAAGGATGCACGGCGGTATTTTGCCTGCATCACCGTGATGGCGGGGCGCAGTGTGGGATGGATTTTGTCCCGTTCGGGCCAAAGGTCAGCAGTGATCTCGAGGCCCAGGGTCTCCCATAGGTAATCAAGCTCTTCGTCCATGGCGCCTCGATATCCGTGCAATGATGACGGTTCGATTGTGCCATCAGCCGTGAGTGCTGCATTGTTGTAATCTACCAGCGGTAGATGCGGGACGTTTTACGGGCTTTGGCGCCGTACGTGTCGCTGGCGCTTCACAGGTCCTTCACGTGTTGGCCGTATTTGACTGAATTTCAAAAAAGTCAAAATTGGGGCTTGCGTCACGGCCGGACTTCCCGTATATTTCTTTCTTGCGCAAAGGCACAGCCGAGCGCAGCGATGCAGTCATTGGGATGTCGTCTAATGGCAGGACAGCGGATTCTGGTTCCGTCAATGGGGGTTCGACTCCCTCCATCCCAGCCATTGCATTTGCTACATATGGCCCGTTCGTCTAGCGGTTTAGGACGCCGCCCTCTCAAGGCGGAGATCACCAGTTCGAATCTGGTACGGGCTACCAAAATTGAACGCCCGGGCCTCGTAAGAGACCCGGGTTTTGTGTATTGACCGATATTTAAGGCGCGCGTTGAGTCTGCCGCCCGGACCGAGGAGTTGTCATGGACCTGCCTATCAGCTTGGAAGACATCACGTATGCCGAGAACTATCTGGCGCAGGGCGACCTGGCCACGGCGACGCCGCTGTTGGAGCGTCTGGTTGAGCTCGCCGAGGAGTATATCGATGCCGAGTGCAAGACGGAGGAGAAGCGCCAGTACTTTAGCTTCGATAGCAAGTTTGAGCGTCTGGCCTACCGCCGCGTGGAAAAGGATCCGCGCGAGCTGGTGCAGGTCGAGGTGCCCTTTGATCGCCTGTATTCCGACATGGCGTATGCCTATATTCGCCAGCAGGATTATGTGAGCGCTCGTAATGCCCTGATGCAGGCCGTACGCTGGGACCCCATGAACTGCAACTATCGCCTGGATCTGGCCGAGCTGTTCCGTGCGCTCGAGGACAAGCAGGAATGGGCATCGCTCTCGTTCTCGGTACTGGAGCGTGCAAGCGATGGCAAGTGCGCCGCCCGCGCCTACGCCAATCTAGGTCAGTACTTCTTGGAGCCCGAGACCGAGAACGTCTCGGCGGCTGTGGGTTGCGCGCGTCTGGCGCTGCGCTTGGCCCCTGGCGATGCGCATACGACGCGCCTGCTCAACAAGATCCATACTGCCTATCCGGATGCCGCCGATGAGATCGACGACCACGTGATGGGTGAACTGGCCCTGCAAGGCGTGCCGACCTCGCCTTCGGCCGAGATTGCCATCTGCCTGATTATGTGCGCGACCGATGCTGCAAGCGACGGCGACAAGCAGGAGGCGACGCGCCTGACGGTGCGTGCTCGCGACTTGGTAGGCGAGGAGGCCTGCGCGGCGATTATCAAACTGGTGCGCGAGAGCGACGCCGAGCTCAATGCTGAGCGCAAGGCAAAGCGCGACGCCGCGGGCTCAAACGCCGATGGCGCCAAGGAGGCCGGCGATGCCCAGTAAGCGCGAGCGCAAGCTCATCTCCAAGAATCGCTCGGCACACCACGAGTACTTTATCGATGAGACCTTTGAGTGCGGCATTGAGCTGAGTGGCACCGAGGTCAAGTCGATTCGCGAGCGCGCGTGCCAGATCACCGACACCTTTGCACTGATTCGTGGCGGCGAGTGCTGGCTCGTGGGTCTGCATATTCACCCTTATAGCCATGGTGGCGTGTGGAACCGCGACCCTGATCGCCGTCGTCGTCTGCTGCTGCACCGCAAGGAGATTGACTTTCTCGACGGCAAACTTCGTAACCGTGGTTATGCGCTGGTACCGTTGGAGCTCTACTTTAATACCGACGGCCGCGTAAAGCTGCTGCTGGGCCTAGGCCGCGGCAAGAAGCTTTACGACAAGCGCGAGGATATGGCCAAGCGCGATGTTCAACGCGAGATTGACCGCGCACTTAAGGAGCGTAATCGCTAGGCGCTCTGTGTAAGTTGCGGTGGAATACGGACTGTTTTGCCTGTTTGAGGGGCTATTCAGTCCCTATTTCACCGCAACTGCGGGCGCCTCATCTTTCTTACTGTTCTGACACATATGTTTCAAAGGTGGCGTCCGTTATGGGCGCTGCCTTTTTTTGTGGGTACATACATCCATGAGGTTCCAACCCGAGCTAGGGGAGTGATCGTTATGGACAAAACTGCGTTCTTTACCATGCCGAGCGGCCTGTACGTGGTGAGCGCCGCGGCAGACGGGCTGCGTGCCGGCTGCGTTATCAACACAGCGGTGCAGGTGACGTCCATGCCGCCGCGCATTTCGGTTGCCGTGAACAAGGACAACGTCACCTCGGGCGTCATCGCTTCGGCCAAAGCGTTCGCGCTGACCGTGATCGATCAGACGGCCGATATGCTCTACATCGGTAACTTTGGGTTCCGCAGCAGCAGCGATTATGACAAGTTTGCCAAATACGAGACCCGCGAGACGGCTCTGGGCATGCCCTATGTGCCCGAGCACGCGGCGGCCCTGTTTAGCTGCCATTTGATCGACACTGTGGATGTTGGCACGCATCTGCTGTTTATCGGCGAGGTCGAGGATGCCGAGCGCTTGAGTGACGAGACGCCGCTCACCTACGATTACTACCATAAGGTCCTGAAGGGTAAGACGCCTCCGAAGGCGTCCTCGTATCAAGGCTAGAAACTGTCTCTTATACACATCTCCGAGCCCACGAGACGGACTCCTATCTCG
>CABRIB010000073.1 GCA_902470915.1 uncultured Collinsella sp.
TACACAAGGAGTATCGTCGGCAGCGTCAGATGTGTATAAGAGACAGAGTATACAGGGCAACGCCGGCTTGGAGCAGGCGCTTTACCCAAATGCAGCGAAAACGTAACGAGGGCGGCGGGCTGGCAGGCGGCGGGCCGGCGGTTCTGCAGCGAAACCGCACCGTCCATAGCGAAAACCGTCCCGCCCGCAACGAAAACCGCACCGCCCGAAACGAAAACCGTCCCGCCCGCAGCGAAAAAGCATCACAACATTCGGCGCTTTTCGTCAAAATCGCGATTTTCATCGAATGTTGTGATGGTTTGGAAGCCCCCGACCACCACAAAGGTGCCTGTCTCCATTGTGATGGTTCTGGAGAATGTCTTATGCCGAGGCCTTGGCCTTGCGGCGCTTGCGGACCGCGTGGATCACGATGTCCAGCAGCAACAGCACAATGGCCACGACCACGATAAGCACGGCAAACTCGCGCTTGCCCCAGTGGCGGCCGGCCAGCGACTTTTGCTTGTCGACGTCTTTCTTGGTGTACTTGGTGCGCACGCAATGTACCAGCAGGCGATGGTCGTTCACGCCGTAGGGCGTGCAGGTGACGAGCGTCACTTTGTCGGCGCCCGGCTCGATGGTCAGCGACTCCATCTCCTCGGGCAGCACCACCTCGGAGTCCACCATCTTGTAGGCGAGCGTCTTGTTCATGGTGTGCAGCAGCACCAGGTCGCCGGGCTCCAGCGAGTGGATGTCGTCGAACATGCTCAGGTTGCGCATGCCCGAGTGCGCGGTGAGCACGCAGTGCGTCGAGGTGCCGCCAACCGGCAGGCTCGTGCCCTCCAGGTGGCCGACGCCCGCCATAAGGACTTCTTCGCTCGTGCCGTGGTAGATGGGCATGCTCACGTCAATGGAGGGGATCTCGACCCAGCTCATCATGGGGTCGCGGTCAAAGATGAGCTGCTGGGCGTAGAGTTCGATCTGGTCGGCGGGAAGTTCGGTGGCCTCGCCCGCCAGTTGCTCGTTAAAAGAGCGCGCCTGGAGTAGGATGCGCTCGCGCTCCTCGGCAGACAGCGCGTCCACGGTGCTGGACACCGTGCTGATCTGGTTGAACACGCCCGAGGCCTCGAGCCGGTCCAAGATCCACGGCCAGGTCATAAGGCCCACGCCAATAAGGATGATGACGATGGTGATGAGCCGATCGGCCCAGCGCGGCAACCGCTTGCGACGACGCTTGGGTTTTGGTTGAGGTTTGGGCTGAGGGCTTGAGCCACCGTTTGTCGCGGCGTTATTGCTCTTCATATGTTTGGCGCCCTGCACCATCGCCGGTCACTCCTCTACAACTCAAGTTGTCTAAACAAATAATAGCCGATTAGCAAGCTTCCGCGCCGGACAACGCCGCTAGACTGCACCGTCCAGTCGAGGATAAGCCCGCATTTGCGTTTTCAAAATGTCCCGAATCGGTTGGGCGATTCGGGATACAATGTCAATAGGAAACGACGCATCCCGCGTAAGTGTTCGAAAGCGCGGGCGACCAGTTTCCGACGTTGTTAAATGCCCGGGCCTCTAACCCCGGGCATTCTTATTTGCGCTTGTTACGGCGCAAATGCCTTCTACCGTCCGCACCGCGCGTGCGCCTACGGACCTTAAACCGAACCTCATACGAGTCAAGAAACGCGATGACGAACGAGCCCACATCGGACGATGGAGGCTGGCTGCGTTATCCAAAAAAACGGGGCAGACTCCAGTGCGGAGTCTGCCCCGAAAAGAGAATGGCAAAGCAAGAACGTGGATGGGCGAGAAAAGTGTCCGCAAGTCTCATGGCCATCACATCCCACCTGCCAAAGTGATGGGTGAGCGAGCGTTACTCGTGCTCGGACTCCTCAGCCTGCTTACGGCTGCGGATGAGGTGTGCCACGCCGATGCACAGCACTGCGCTGCCAGCGATCCAAGTGAAGGTCACGCCGTTAAGACCGGTCAGCGGGAGGCCGGAGCCTTTCTTGTTCTTGACGGTAAGGGTAACGGTGCCGCCACCAGAAGAGGAATTGGTGACGAGACCAGAACCATTCTTGGATGTGGTCACCGTCAACGTATTCTCGCCCTCATTCTGATTAAGACCCGTGGCAGTAATGGTGAACGTGAATTTGGGCACGGTGTTATAGCCGGGGAGCGTATGGGTCTCCTCGACCGTGTAAGCGCCAGCATCGAGGCCCTTGACGCTGATTTCGCCCTTATCATCAGTCGTAAAATCATAAGCAGTATTGCCCAAAGAACCGTTCACTTAGACATACTGGGCGCCGGCGCCCTCGTCGGTTCCCTTGGAAGAGGTGCCGGGCGGAGAGCGGAGCATGGCCACCGGACCCACCGAAATACATCTCCACCGTTCCTTCAACTGGGAAAATGCCGCCCCGGAGCCCGGGAGGGACCCCGGGGGCTTTCGGCTAACTGCGGGAACGGCCTATCCGCTCAGTATGTTCAGCTGAGATCAGAAATCAACCGGAGAAATCGACCCTACTAAAAGGAGGCCGTATATGAAGACTGTATATCCCTTTTGCCTCCATATACACAAGAAGCGCCCCTCGGGGCGCTTCTGAGAGGCTCCCCCCTAGGATGGACCCCAGGGGGAGCCTATGGACCTCAAAGGCCGCTGCGAACCGTTCGCAGTCGGGCCGTCGAAGGCCTCGTTACTTAAGCTCAGGCCAGAAATCCTTGTTGGCCTCGATCATGTCGTCGAGAACCTCCTTGGCGACCGTCATGGACGGCACGGTCTTGTTGAGCGTGAACGCCCTGAGCGCCTTCTCATACGAACCCTCGATGCACGCCTCGACCACGAGCTTCTCGGAGTTGAGCCGCTGCATCATGAGGCCCTGCTGGAACAGCGGGATGTTGTCGCGCGAGATGACCTCGGGGCCGTTCTTGCCGATGTAGGCGGGCAGCTCGACCATCGCGTCGTACGGCATTTTCGGGATCGCGCCGCGGTTCTGGCAAATGACCGGGAAGCGTGCGAAGGCGCTACACTTCGAGCGATATTGAGCACCGACGCGGGCGCTAGCGCAGGTGTCGCCCGCGATAGCCGGAAGAATCAGCATCGGAATCGGGGGAAGCCGAAGGATCTGAAGCAGAGGAGACGAAGGGGGCCGCAGGCCTGGAGGCTCCCACGGTCCACCCGTTTCCACCATCGCCACCAGCCACGTCGGCGTCCAGCGTCACCGCGGCGGCAACGGCAGCACGCTGCGCCGCGCGGCGCTTCCTGCGCACGTGCCCGGCCACGAAAAGGCCAATCACAATGGCCAGCAGCGCGCCCAAAACGCCCAGCGCCACCGCGGTAGTGTTGATGCCCTGTGCCTCCTCGGGCACGGGAACCTCATCCGGAATGCTTGCACGCACACCCGATACCAGCAGACGGTGCGAGTTCACGCCGTAGGGCGTGCAGGTCATGAGCGTCACGCGGTCCTCGCCGGCGGTCACGCGCAACTTGGAATCGTCGTCGGGCTCGATCACGTCTATGCGGTCGATCTTGTAGCCCAGTTCTTCGCCCATCACCTCGATGTAGAACGAGTCGCCCACCTGCAGCTCATCCAAGCGCGTGAACAGGAGCGAGCCCGGCACGCCACGGTGACCGGTGAGCACGGCATGCGTGCTCTCGCCGCCCACGGGCAGCGACGTTCCGTACAGGTGGCCGGCGCCCGCGGCGAGCACCTCGGTGGAGGTGCCGTGGTACACGGGCAGATTCACGTCGATCTTGGGGATACGCACCGAGCACATAAGGCCCGATCCCGCGTTAAGGAGTCCCTGGTAGGTGGTATCTTGCGAGGCGATGGAATCCTCAGAGCCAGAGGCGGTGGAGGCGCCGGAGGTGCTACCAAACGGGTCCACAACCTCGCCGATGACGTCCTGACCGCCGGCGGCCAACTGCTCGTTGTAGGCGCGCGCGGCCGCGAGGGCCTCCTCCGCTTGCGGATAGGGCCAACCATCCACGGTGTTTTGTGCCGCGGTAACTGCGGCCGTCTGCTCAGCCTGGGACATGGCGCGCAGGACGAGGGGCGTGGCCACGATAACAAAGCCGGCGGCAAAGCACAGAAGGGAAAGCAGGCGCAGGACGAGGGGCGGTTTACGTCGGCTGGGGGAAGCCGGGTTCAAACCGCCGCTCGGCGTGCGCATCGTCGATACGGGCTTGATTGCCTCCATGTGGTTCACCTCCAGGGGTGTGGGTGCGAGGGCACGGTCAAAGCACCGACCCCGCCGCGTGTCCAAGCGCGACGGGGTGCGGCGAAAGGGAAGATGAGAACGCGGCGCGCAGGCGCTGATAGGAGACGACGATCGCCCGCTCGCCGCGTCATCAAGCTAGGGAATTAAGCGCGCATACGTGCACTCAGGGCGAAGGCGGCACCAGCAGCCATGAGCAGCACACCCACGGTGACGAAAACCTTGATGCCCAAGTCACCGGTCAAGGGCAGCTCGGTGAGGTTCTTGGCGTTCTTAACCGTAGCCTGGCCATCGCTGGTCCCAACGGAGATACGATCATCGCCGGTTTTCTTGCTGTAAGACACGGTTGCCGTTTCAGGCGTCCCAGAGAAGGTAGCACCAATAGCGAAGGTAAAGTCAGGCAGGCCGATGTTGGTATAACCGGTCGGAGCCTTGATCTCGTAGACGTGGTAGATGCCAGCAGGCAGACCGGACATGGCGATCTTGCCGTTAGCATCGGTGGTGAACACACCGGTGGTAGCGTCAACGGCCGGCTTTGTTGCACCAAGGTCAGACCAAGCGCCGGAAGAGGCATCCTTGGCCATGAAGGTCTCAGCAGAACCGTCGTTCACGCGTGCGATGACGAACTGTGCGCCCTTAAGAGCATCGGTGGACTTGATGGCGTTGCCGGCCATGTCGGTCTTCAGGATGCCGAACTCGTAGGTGTAAACGCGAGGAGCCTTGGGGCCATGAATCTTGGTGGACACGTTATTAGGAGTGCGAGAGTACTCAAGCTCAACGGAGTTGGGGTTACCAACGCCAGCCTTGACAGCATTGCTGTTAACAGTAGCCTCAAACTCGACGGTTACAGTTGCGCCCTCGAGAATGCCGCTAGTAGAGGAGGTAGAGCCAGCTGCCTTGTTAACGTAGTTGGACAGGTCGATGGTGGTCACCTTACCGCCAGCATACTCGGCGTCGTAGCCTTTCTGACCCTCGACAAGGGCATAGGAGTCAGAAGAAACGGCATAGTCTTTATCGGTCAGGGTAACAGTAGTTGTGCCCTTGGTGAGTTTAACGGACTTCACAGAGCTCTTGTCAACCGACAGACCCTTGGATGCGGTATCGATGAGCTTGAACACACGGGGAGGCTTGGTGATGTCGTAGCCGGTGTAGGTCGGAATAACGGAGCTGAGCTCGTAGTTGACCACGTCACCGATGCGGGCGTCGGCGTTGGAGCCATCGTTTGCAACAGCGCCGGTAGCGGAACCGGTGATCTTCTTGTCAACGGTCGGCACGTTCATCTTCAGCGTGACGCTGCCCCAGTTGACAGTTTCCGTGAAATAGCCGGCAAGCTTGGTAGCGACGATTATGGGGATGGACTGCGTTGCCGGATCGTCCGTGGTGTCCTTCAGGAACCAAAGGCCCTGATCGCAGGTATTCTCGAAACCGGAGACACTGCTCTGGAACCCAGTCTTGGTAGCGTGTACCCCATCCACCGCGAGCTTCTTGGAGAGCCTCGTCGCGAACTTGCGCAGCTCAGACGTGTTGCCGCCCCACGGATCATCCGGCTCGCTGGAGTCATTGAAGACGTTGGCAACCAGGTAACCGATCGGGTTGTTGTCTTTGCTGCCCGCAGCGTTGTAGTAGTTGTGGTCTGCCTCGTAATCTTGTCGCTGGGCATCGGTCATCGAAGCCTCGATCACGCTCACAAGGTCATCATTGGTATCGATGAGAAATGTGAGCTTGCCGCCGGCGGAGTCAACGTTCTTCAGCGAAGCGAGCTGAAAGCCATCGAGCGTGTGCGTCGCTTCGTCGTTGTCGGCATTACGGATGGTGATGGTGCCCTCCGTCGGCTGTACGGGTTCCGCAGCCTTGGCCACAGGGGCGGCGCCCACCAGGCCGGTTACGGCGATCGCTACGGCGGCGGCGCCGGCGATCAGCTTTTGCACGAATCGGTTCATGATTCCCCTTTCAGAAATGAGCCCGACATTCATAAACATCTATCTACCAGCGCCATCGGACGGGTCGTCCTGGCGGCGCTTTGTAGCGAACCAATACGCTCCCGCAGCGATGCCGCTCAGAAGCATGAGACCGGCGCCCACGAGGAGCATGGAGTTTTCGGTCCAACCCGCGCCGGTGAGCGGGAGGTCCGTGAGAACTTTCACGTTGGTGAAGGTGGAGGCAGGGATGGCGTTGGGCGCGTCGACGGTGCCGATGTCCTTATTAACGGTGTTGCCCATGTCGTCCTTCACCTGCGTGACCGTGGTGGAGGTGGTGAGGCCGGAGTACTTGCCGGCGTCATTCAGCTTGGCCTTCACCGTGACGGCCACCTGGTACTCGGCCTTGGAGTAGCGGAGCTTGTCGATGGCGGATGCGGTGTCGGGCGCGACCTCCTTCACCATGTAGGTGTAGGTCTTGGCGTAGTCGTTATCGGTGCCTGCTTCAGCAGACAGGTGCGACTTGTTGAACGTGATCGCGCCAAAGGTCGCCGTGATGTCGTTGAGCTTAGCGGAGTCTGAGGGAACGACGGAAATAGTCGTCGGTTCGGGCTTAGGTGCGTTACCCTCATTTTCCCCTGTAGCCTCGATGCTGAATTTGAACGCAACGTACTTATCGCTGGAATCCTTCGGCCAGTCCGTATTGCGAACAGATTTGGTCACCGGGATCGTCACGGACGTAGTGGTAAGGGCGTCGGAAATGTAGACGTTGTTCCCGTCAATCGTCAGGCTCTTTCCCTCGGTCCACGTAATGGAGCCGTCCTTGAACACCTTGAACTCGTAACCCGCGTCATTCAAGTTGTAGCCAATCGGAGCCTGGGTCTCAACAAGCGTGTACGTACCCGGCAGCAGGCCCTCGAGCTTGAACTTGCCAGACGTGCCATCAATGTCTTTCCACGTGATCTCACCCGAATCCGACTGATCGCTCACGGTCCAGGACTGGTTAACGTCCGTACCATCGGCGTCCTTGGTCTTGGTGAGCTTCCACTCAGAACCAGCCAAAGGAGTGTGTCCTGCGTCGCCCTCCGCCACCTTGGTCCAAAACACCGTACCGGTGATCTTGGTGTTGGCGATGGCGCTCTGCGGACTGGAAATCTCGTTGCCGTTTGTGCCCACGTTGCCCACAAGGTTGAGTTCATCGCCCGTGTGGAACATCTTCGAGGTATAGATCGCATTGGAAAGCTCGTAGCCCTCCGGCGCCTTAGTCTCGCGAATGTAGTACGTGAAGTAGTCTTTGTCATCAGGGTTGCCAATATTGGCCTTCTGGTTCAGGTAGTTGAACTGAATGGTGCCAACGGCAGGATCGGAGTCATTCTTGTCGTTATCCACAATGGAGACGATACGTTTCTCATCCTTCCGTGCATTGTCCTCAGTCGCGTAGATGGCCCACTCGGAACCCGCGAGCGGTTTGTCGTCCGCCGCATCGACCTTGCTCCACGCAACGGCGGAGCCGCTGGGCGTGTAGGTACCGGACCACGGGAAGTTGTGACGCTCCTGGTCCATGTCGATGACGGAAGCCGAGTTACCCTCACCAAATTGTGCGGCAACCTTCGGGCTGTTCATTGAGAAATCGACACCCACATAAACGCGACCGTTGGTGGTCACATGGTCGTCGAAGCTTCCGTTGGGTACAAGGATGCTGCCGATCATAGCCGCCGCAGGATCGTCGTCAGTCCACTTGGCACCAGTGGCTGCGCCATCGTATTCCCAGTCCGCGCGGTCCTCTCCCGCGATGCCGCCCCGAATGGTAAGGCTTTGCGTACCAACAAAGTTCCATATGACGGATTGAGAAGCCGTCGCGTATGCCTTGCCCTCCGCCGTGCCGGAATATCGAGTTTCGTAACCACGCGAAATCTCGATGCCGTTCCACCAAAAGCGCCAGCCATTGTGGAACTCAATATTCGAAGATCCGGTAACGTTCACAACAACCGAGGCGCCCTCGGGAATGTCCTCGAATGCGAAATCAACGCCACGATAATACTCGTTGTTGTATGTATTGCTCAGCTGAGAAGCATCGATGGTGAACACCTGCTGCATAGAGGTGTTGTCGCCCTTAAACGTGATAAGACGCTCGCTATTCTTGAATTGCTTACCATTGAGCGACGTATCGGCGCAGTCCTCATTGATGGTCTTATACGACCCATCAAACACCAGGCCATAGCTACAATCCGTATTGTTGTACTTGTTGATGATGTAGCGGTTGTCCTTATCGCACGCCGGAGCAACGCCGTAGCTCACTTTGCCCGTCTTCGCAAACGAATTCAGCTGATTAGAAAGCGTGTTGAGATAGCCTGTCTCTCCGCTGTAATTCGAATAATCCTTGCCATTAATGTTGTTGAGGAAGTCGACTTGTTTGAACAGCGAACTTTCGTCCGCATTTTTCCCTTCATAGTAGTTGCCCTGCGTCTTCACCACAGACTGGCGCTTGTTGTCAGCATTCCAATTTTTGCCAGGATTCCAATAGGTAATGGGACCGGCGATCTGCGCGGTGTAGTCATAGCCGGTATTCTCTTTCGACTTGCCGACCCAGGCACCCCTTGTCCAAGCACCAACCGTCGCAGTATCTGAGGTCGTTCCCAGACCGGTGTTCATGTTCTGAATCGAGCTGTTTATACCGGCGACCGCAAGCACTGTACTACGGTCGACAGGACGAAACTGAGAACCAAAACCAACGGTGCCGAAACGGAAGCCATCGCCGCTCCAACTCGCCTTGATAGGATTCATGGCAAGCTTGCCACGGACCACGGTAAGGCCCTCCGCCTCAGCGGCATATGAGCCGGCGGGGGCGTTGCTCGCATCAAGAGTTTTAGTGTTGTTCGGTTTACCACCGATGTACATGTCGCGGCCGACGTAGGTGGCCACGCCGGGATCGGAGGTGGAGACATTGATATTCGTACCAATACCGATGGGCGTTGGCTTGTAAATGCCCGGAGTGAGATGTCCAGCATCTTCCGCGCTTGCGGTGGAGACCGCGCTAAACGGCGACAACAGAGTGCTCACTACGAGAACAGTTGCCATAAAGCTACATGCGGCGAACTTCTTCACTTTGAGCACCCCATTACAGTTTCCTCGGTAAAAACTGTCTGGGTGTCGCTGGCGATGGCCTGCGAGATCGGAGGCATGACGAGCGACAGCACCAGGCTCAAAACGGATGCTCCGCACAAAACGCCTGCCAGTACACGACGCGTCGCTTTATTACTCTGCTTAGATTTGTCTGAATTCGCTTTCATCGATGTCTCCTCCCCAAGAGACTGCGATCTTGCTCTTTCTCTATCAAACGCATCTGCGCAACCTGAAATTGCGCACGCTTAGGCTGCATATTGTAACGATTGTTCAGACATCCGAGCAACAACTGTCTCTTATACACATCTCCGAGCCCACGAGACGGACTCCTATCT
>CABRIB010000074.1 GCA_902470915.1 uncultured Collinsella sp.
GAGATAGGAGTCCGTCTCGTGGGCTCGGAGATGTGTATAAGAGACAGGTCGGCGTTGGGCGATTCGATGCTGCTGAATGCCCTGCTTTTTGCCCTGATGCTCGCTGTGGGCATTTGGTATGTCTGGTCGCCGCGTACCCGCATATCCGATGTTGCCGTGACACTCATGGGTCCCATCTACACCGGTTTTATGCTGTCGGCTATCGTGCTGCTGCGCGATGCCGTGCCCGGTTTTGCCGGCGCCCTGCTTTCGGTGGGTGTTTGCGCGTCTCTCTGGGTCTCCGATTCGTTTGCCTATATCGTGGGTAGCCGTATCGGCAAACACAAGATGGTTCCCAAGATCTCTCCCAAAAAGAGCTGGGAGGGGTTTGTTGGCGGCATCCTGGGCTCGGTTTTGATTTGGCTCATCCTGTGGGCGACGCATTTCTTCAAGCTCAGCCTGCCCTATGCGCTGCTGTGCGGCGTGGTCGTGTCCATTCTGGGCGTTATCGGCGACCTTATCGAGTCGCGCATCAAGCGCGGTGTGGGCGTCAAGGATTCCGGCAACCTTATCCCGGGCCACGGCGGCATGCTCGATCGTAGCGATTCGCTTATCTTCGGCTGCATCACCGCGCAGCTGATGCTGATGATCGGAGGCGTGCTGTAATGTCATTCCAGACGACGTATGGCCCCGATGGACGCCTCCGTGTTGCCATCCTGGGTTGTACCGGCTCCATCGGCACCCAGGCGCTCGATGTGTGCCGTCAGCATGCCGATCGCCTGCAGGTGACGGCGCTATCCGTTAACTCCAGTACCTCCGAGCTCGTTGCCGCTGCCCGCGAGTTCTCGGTTCCGGCGGTTGCCGTGGCCGATGTCGCTCATGGCGATGACGCCGTGCTGCAGGAGTTGCCCGAGGGAACGAAGCTCGGCGTTGGCGCGCAGGCGGTTTGCGAGCTCGCGCGTCGCGACGATGTCGACTGCGTGCTTGTCGCTATTGTGGGTGCCGCCGGTCTCGAGGCGAGCCATGCGGCCTTGACCTCGAATAAGCGTCTTGCCCTTGCCAACAAGGAGTCCCTCGTCGTCGGTGGCGACTTGCTTATGCCGTTGGCGCAACCGGGCCAGCTTATTCCAGTCGACTCTGAGCACTCCGCCATCTACCAGTGCTATCTGGGGGAGAACCCGCGCGAGGCTCATTGTATTTGGCTCACCTGCTCGGGCGGTCCGTTCTTTGGCCGCGCGCGCGACGAGCTAGATCGCGTGACGCGTGCCGATGCCCTCGCACATCCCACGTGGGCCATGGGTGCTAAGATCACCATCGACTCCGCCACCCTCATGAATAAGGGCCTGGAGCGCATTGAGGCCATGCATCTGTTTAACTGCGACCTCGATTTCATTAACGTGGTCGTGCAGCGTCAGTCCAAGATTCACTCTATGGTCGAGTTTGCCGACGGCTCCGTGATGGCGCATCTCGGTGCTTCCGACATGCGTATTCCCATCCAGTTCGCGTTCTCGTATCCCGAGCGTTGGGATACCCCGGCGCCTCGTATCGATTTCCGCGAGCTGGGGCAGCTCACGTTTGATGCTGCCGACATGGATACCTTCCGCTGTCTGGCACTGGCCGAGCGTGCCGGCAAGACGGGTGGCACCATGCCGTGCGTGCTCAATGCCGCCAACGAGGTCGCCGTCGATGCCTTCCTGCACGATGGCTGCAGCTTTACCGATATCGATCGCATTGTGGAATCCTGCATGGATGCCCACGATATGCAGGCGGTCGATTCGTTTGAGCAGCTTCGCGACATCGATGCGTGGGCGCGTGAAAAGGCTGCGCAGGTACTCGCCGCAACCCGTTCCTAACCCATAAGGATTGCTTTTTCGTTTTATGGATACTGTTCTGAGCGTTCTCTCATCGGTCTTTTGGGGCCTGCTGATGCTTTCCGTCCTCGTGTTTTTGCACGAGGGCGGCCACTTTTTGGCGGCGCGTGCCTGCGGCGTCCGTGTGACCGAGTTCTTTTTGGGCCTGCCGTGCCGCTTTGACATCCATTACACGTCGCGTCGCATTGGAACCAAGTTTGGCGTGACCCCGCTGCTGCTGGGTGGCTACGCTGCCATCTGCGGTATGGATCCGACCGATGTCTCCTGCGCCGATCGCGTGCTCGCGGCTATCTACCGTCATGGTCGCGTGACCGTGGCCGACCTTGCTGTCGAGCTCGAGCTTTCCGAGGAGGATGTGCTCGAGGCTTGTGCTCTGTTGCTGGGCTGGGGCTCCATCGCTCCCTGGTATGAGGAAGGGGAGAAACCCTCGCCGAGCTACTATCCCACCAAGTATCAGACGCTGCCGCGAGATGCGGCGGGTTACACTACCTTTGACGGCCGCCGTTTCGATCGCGAACATTCAACTGCCGAGGGCGATGTGTGGGAGCTGCCGTGCGGCGAGGCCGAGTTCCTTGCACAAGAGCGTTCGCACACCTATCTTGGCCAGGGCTTTCTCAAGCGCGCCTTTATGCTGCTCGCGGGCATTCTCGTCAATATCTTGACAGGCTTTTTGCTCCTTATGAGTATCTATTCCATTGCGGGTGTCACCGTGCCGATGGATACCAACGTGATCGGTCAGGTTGACGAGGGGTCTATTGCCGCCAAGGCGGGTATCGAGGGCGGCGACGCGATCCTTTCGGTTGACGGAGTATCGTGCTCTACCTGGATGGATGTTTACGATGCCATCGGCAAGGCTGCCGGTAAGGACGATATCGCCATCGAGTACGAGCGTGGCGGCAAGCAGCATTCGACCACGGTCGCGCTCAAAGAGGACGAGCGCCTAGGTGTGTATGCCTCTACACAGGTGGTCCGTTTAGACCCCATCACGTCGGCTCGCCTGTCGTTCTCCTATGTCGTGCAGACAGCGGAGGGCGTGATGCGCCTACTCCAGCCGCAGCATACGATGGAGATCCTCGATCAGTCCTCCTCGATCGTGGGAATTAGCGTTATGTCCTCACAGGCTGCTGCTGCTGGCCCTGCCACATTCCTTTCGTTTGCCGCCCTCATTTCGTTCTCGCTTGGCTTTATGAACCTGCTGCCCATCCCACCACTCGATGGCGGTAAGCTGGTCATCGAGATCATTCAAAAGATTGTGGGCCGCGAGCTTCCGCTCAAGGTCCAGACGATTGTGGGCTATGTGGGCATCGCGCTCTTTGCGCTGCTGTTTGTCTATATGCTTCGTTCCGACATCCTTCGATTTATTCTGTAGGGGAGTGTTTGGATTGTCTTTATCCCATCCTTTGCCGCGCGAGTTGACGCGCCCCGTGCATGTGGGCGGTGTACAGATCGGTGGCGGCGCGCCGGTGGTGGTCCAATCCATGACCTGCACCGATACCGCTGATGCCCAGGCAACGCTTGCGCAAGTGTGCGCGTTGGCGCAGGCTGGCTGCGATATCGCGCGTGTGAGCGTGCCCACCGAGGCCGCGCTTGAGGGTTTCCGCACCATCTGTGCCGAGTCTCCGGTGCCAATCGTTGCCGATATCCACTTTAACCACAAGCTGGCCATTGGCGCTGTGGAGGCCGGTGCCGCCAAGCTCCGCATCAATCCCGGCAACATTGGCGATTGGGCCAAGGTCGATGCCGTGATCGATGCCGCGGGCGCCGCTGGGTGCGCGATTCGTATCGGCGTCAATGCCGGTTCGCTTGAGCAGGATATCGCCGAGCGCGACGACCTTACGCAGCCCGAAAAGCTCGTGATGTCGAGCGAGCGCTTCGTCAAGCACTTTGAGGACCGCGGCTTTACGAACATTGTGCTTTCGGCCAAGGCCCATAGCGTGCAAACGACGCTCGATACCTATCGAGCCCTGTCGCGTGAGATTCCCCACGTTCCGCTTCACCTGGGCGTAACCGAGGCGGGTACCAAGCTTCAGGGCACCATTAAGAGCTCGGTGGGCCTTGGTATTCTGCTGTCTGAGGGTATCGGTGACACCATGCGCGTCTCTCTCACGGCCGATCCGGTTGAGGAGCCGCCGGTCGCCTGGGGAATTTTGCAGTCGCTGGGCCTGCGTCGCCGTGGTCCCGAGATTGTCTCGTGCCCCACGTGCGCCCGCTGCCAGGTTAACCTCATTCCCATCGCCGAGGAGGTCACCGAGCGGCTTAAGAACTACTCCGCGCCGCTTTCGATCGCCGTTATGGGATGCGCGGTCAATGGCCCCGGCGAGGCCTCTGACGCCGACTTGGGCGTTGCCTGCGGACGAGGTCAGGGCCTGCTCTTTTCGCATGGCCAGATCATTGGTAAAGTAGCTGAGGATCAAATTGTCGACGCGCTGATGGCCGAGGTCGACAAACTTATTGAGGAGAAGTAAATGACTCGAGCAATGTATATGTCTAAGCTCTATGCGCCGACGCTTAAAGAGGATCCGGCGGACGCTGAGCTCGCCAGCCACCGCCTGCTGCTCCGTGCCGGCATGATCCGCAAGGAGGCCGCCGGTCTGTATTCTTATCTGCCGCTCGCATGGCGCTCGATCCGCAAGATCGAGACCATCGTGCGCGACGAGATGGATGCTGCCGGCGCCCAGGAGCTCATGATGCCCATCATGGTCGATGCCGAGCTGTGGCGTGAGTCCGGTCGTATCGATGCCTATGGCAAGGAGCTTGTGCGCTTTGACGACCGTCATGGTCGCGAGTTCGTCCTGGGCCCCACGCACGAGGAGACCGTCACGGCCCTGGTGCGCAACGAGCTGCGCTCCTACAAACAGCTGCCCGTTAACCTGTACCACATCCAGGATAAGTTCCGCGACGAGTTCCGTCCCCGCTTTGGCCTGATGCGCGGCCGCGAGTTCATCATGAAGGACGCCTACAGCTTCTCCGCCACGCAGGAGAGCCTGCAGGAGGAGTACGACAAGATGAAGCAGGCCTATGCCAACATTTGCGAGCGCTGCTACATCAAGGCCCTGCCCGTTGTCGCCGACTCCGGCGAGATCGGTGGCGATACCTCCGTCGAGTACATGGCTTTGGCCGACGCCGGCGAGGCTTCGCTCGTCTACTGCGACGATTGCGGCTTCGCTGCCGACGATGAGGCCGCAAGCACCAAGGTCGTTGTGACCGAGGGTCCTGGCGACGGTACGCTTACCAAGGTCGAGACTCCGGGCATGGGCACCATCGAGGCCGTTGCAAAGTTCTTTGGGTTCCCCGAGAACGGCACGCGCAAGTCGCTGGCACTCATCGACGCCGAGGGCAAGCCCGTCGTGGCCATTGTCCCGGGTGATCATGAGCTCAATGACTGCAAGGCCGAGCACGTCTTTGGCAAGGGCTATCGCATGATGACCGACGAGGAGCTTCAGGCGAACGGCCTGCACAAGGGCTTTATCGGACCGGTCAACCTGCCCGAGGGCATCCGTCTGGTGTGCGACGAGAGCCTGCGCGAGTCCAAGCAGTGGGCCTGCGGTGCCAACGAGGTCGATTATCACTTTACCGGGGCCTGTCCCGAACGCGACTTTACCGTCGACGAGTGGGCCGACCTGGTCACCGTCGTTGCCGGCGATCCCTGCCCGCACTGCGGCAAGCCGCTCTCTGCTGCTCGCGGCATCGAGGTCTCCCAGGTCTTCCAGTTGGGCACCAAGTATTCCGAGGCCATGGGTGCCACCTTTATGGACGAGGACGGCAAAGAGAAGCCGCTCATCATGGGTTGCTACGGCGTGGGCGTGTCCCGCTCGCTTGCTGCCGTCGTGGAGCAGCACAACGACGAGCACGGCATCGTCTGGCCGGTCTCCGTTGCCCCGTACGAGGTCGCGGTGATTCCGCTCGATCCCAAGAAGGAGGAGTGCGCTACCGTCTGCGAGCAGATCGTTGATGGCCTGTGTGCCGAGGGCATCGAGGTCGTCGTCGACGACCGCGACGAGCGTCCCGGCTTTAAGTTTGCCGATAACGACCTTATGGGTTTCCCGTATCAGGTCGTTCTGGGTAAGCGTGGCCTCAAGAATGGTACTGTGGAGCTCAAGGACCGTGCTACGGGCGAGCGCGAGGACGTGGCGATCGACGAGGTCGTTGCCAAGGTTGCCGAGCTTGTTAAGGCAGCCCGCCGTTAATCGACGATTTCGCTTGTAGTTCGATATGTGGGACGGCCCCGCATTTCTCCAATCGGGGAGATGCGGGGCCGTCCTATTATCTTGTAGCATCCTCGATATCTAAAAGGAAAACCCCACAGCCCATGCGAGCTGCGGGGTTTTCCATTGTGCCTCCGATGCGAAATAAATCGTTCAGATATTACTGATAATCGACGACGTCGATCCAGTTCTTCAGGAACTCATCGTTCACGTTGCGCTTACGAGCGAGCTCGGAAGCGGCGACGATGCTCGTCCACTGACGCACGACCTGCATGGGCATGTCGGCACGGTCGCAGTAGAGCTCCAGGTAGGCCTCGGCCTGGTCCTTGCTGTTGAGGGCAAAGAGCAGGTAGGTGGTGGCAACGTCGGCAGCAGGGGAGCCCTGGGTGGCGTGTGCCCAGTCGCACACATAGAGCTGGCCGTCGTCGCCGACGATGACGTTGGAGGGGTTGAAGTCGCCGTGGCAGACCTTGAACTCCTTGGTCATGCCGTCCAGACGCTCCTGAAGGTTGTAGCGCGTGGTGGCATTGAGCTGATCAAGGCTGTCGATCATGCGGGCGAACTTGTCGCGCTGACGGTTGAGCAGCGGGGAGGTGTAGCCGTGGATCTCGATCTGGAGGTCGACGAACATCTCGAGGTACTCACCAAAGCGCTGGGGCTCGGCAGTCATCTTCTCGGCAAGGGTGGTGCCCGGAACCTTCTCGGTCACGAGCGCCCAGCCGTTGGCGTTCTCGAGCTGGGAAACCTCGAGAGCCTTGGGGCTGCGGATGCCGCACTCATTGATGCGGGCAAGATTCAAAGCCTCGTTGAACACGTCGGAGACAGGCTTGGTCTCGTTAAAGACCTTGACGATCTTGTCGCCCAGGTCGTAAACGACCTTGTTGCCACGGCGGACGAGCTCGGTCTTGGAATCGGGTAGCAGCATGGTTGCATCCTTTCAACGATGCGATAGAAGCGACGGCGGGGGTGTGTGAAACACCCGTGCACCCCCGCCGCAAAAAACCGTGCTAAAAACTAGCAGACGGCGTAGTCCTGGGGCTCGCGGCCGTAGTAGGCGTCCAGGTAGAGCTCCTTGATCTCGCTCATGAGCGGGTAGCGCGGGTTAGCGCCGGTGCACTGGTCGTTGAATGCCTGCTCGGTCATCTCGTCGAGGGTGTCGAGGAAGTACTGCTCGTCAACACCGTAGTCGGCGATGGTCTTCTTGACACCGATGAAGTCCTTGAGCTCCTCGAGCTTCGTGATGAAGTTCTCGAAGACCTCCTTGTCGTCCTTGCCCTCGATGCCGCAGTACTTGGCCATCTCGGCGTAGTTGTGCAGCGCGTTGGGGTAAGGATACTGGGAGAAGGTACCCATCTTGACGGGAGCCTCGGCGGCGTTGTAGCGCATGACGCGGGTCAGGATGACGGCGTTAGCGATGCCGTGGGGCAGGTGATGGAAAGCGCCGAGCTTGTGAGCCATGGAGTGGTTGAGGCCCAGGAAGGCGTTGGCGAAGGCCATACCGGCCATGCAGGAGGCGTTGTGCATCTCCTCGCGGGCGTGCGGGTCCTTGGCGCCGTTCGTGAAGCTGGAGGGCAGGTTCTCAAAGACGAGCTTGGCAGCGCGCTCGGAGAGGCCCTTGGTGTAGTCGGAAGCCATGATGGAGACGTAGGACTCGATGGCGTGGGTCATGACGTCGATGCCGGAGGCAGCGGTCAGGCCGCGCGGGGCGGTCATGCAGTTGTCGGCGTCAACGATAGCCATGTTGGGGAGCAGCGCGTAGTCGGCGAGCGGCCACTTGATGCCGGTCTCCTTGTCGGTGATGATGGCGAACGGCGTGCACTCGGAACCGGTGCCCGAAGAGGTCGGGACGGCGACGAAGTAGGCCTTCTTGCCCATCTCGGGGAAGGTGAAGATACGCTTGCGGATGTCCATGAAGTCCATGGCCATGTCCTCAAACTTGCACTCGGGGTGCTCGTACATCATCCACATGATCTTGCCGGCGTCCATAGCGGAGCCACCGCCGACGGCGATGATGACGTCCGGCTCAAAGAGAGCCATCTGCTTGGCGCCGCGACGTGCGCACTGCAGCGACGGATCGGGCTCGACGTCGTAGAAGCAGTCGTGGGCGATGCCCATCTCGTCGAGCTTGGCCTCGATGGCGCGGGTGTTGCCATTCTTGAAGAGGAACTGGTCGGTGACGATGAAGGCACGCTTCTTGCCCATGACGTTGCCCAGCTCGTCGAGGGCGACGGGCGTGGAACCCTTCTTGAAGTAGACCTTCTCGGGAGCGCGGAACCACAGCATGTTCTCACGGCGCTCGGCCACAGTCTTAACGTTGATCAAGTGCTTCACCCCAACGTTCTCGGAGACGGAGTTGCCGCCCCAGGAGCCGCAGCCCAGGGTCAGAGACGGCTTCATGCCAAAGTTGTACAGGTCACCGATGCCACCGTGCGAGGACGGGGTGTTGATGACGATACGGCAGGCCTTCATGACGTGCTCGAACAGGCTGATCTTCTCGGCCTGGGCGGGGTGCACGTACAGAGAGGCGGTGTGGCCCGGGCCACCGGCGAGCACCAGGTGCTCGGCCTTGTCGACGGCCTCCTGGAAGTCCTTGGCGTGGTACATGGCCAGGACCGGGGAGAGCTTCTCGTGGGAGAACTCCTCCTTGGCGGGGTCGGTGGAGGTGACCTCGGCGATCAGGATCTTGGTCTTGGCGGGAACCTCGATGCCGGCGAGCTCGGCGATCTTGGCGGCAGCCATGCCGGGGATGCGGTGATCGAGGGCGCCGTTCTTGAACATGGCGGCACGCAGGGCCTCCATCTCGGCACCCTGCTTGACGAAGTAGCAGCCGCGCTTCTGGAACTCGGCCCTGACCTGGTCATAGATGGTGTCGATGACGGTCACGGACTGCTCGGAAGCGCAGATCATGCCGTTGTCGAAGGTCTTAGAGTGGATGATGGAGTTGACGGCGAGCAGCACGTCGGCGGTGTCATCGATGACGACCGGGGTGTTACCGGCGCCAACGCCCAGGGCGGGCTTGCCCGAGGAGTAGGCGGCCTTGACCATGCCCGGGCCACCGGTGGCGAGGATGATGTCGACGTCGCGCATGACCATGTTGGTCAGCTCGATGGAGGGGACATCGACCCAGCCGATGATGCCCTCGGGCGCGCCGGCCTTTACGGCGGCGTCAAGCACGAGCTTGGCGGCGGCGATGGTGCACTTGGCGGCAGCCGGGTGCGGGGAGATGATGATGGCGTTGCGGGTCTTCAGGCTGATCAGCGTCTTGAAGATCGCGGTGGAGGTGGGGTTGGTCGTCGGGATGACGGCGCCCACGATGCCGATGGGCTCGGCGATCTTGGTGATGCCGTAAGCCTCGTCGCGCTCCAGAACGCCACAGGTCTTGGTGTTCTTGTAAGCGTTGTAGATGTACTCCTGTCTCTTATACACATCTCCGAGCCCACGAGACGGACTCCTATCT
>CABRIB010000075.1 GCA_902470915.1 uncultured Collinsella sp.
TCTACACAAGGAGTATCGTCGGCAGCGTCAGATGTGTATAAGAGACAGCGGGTGACCTTGGCGGGCGACAGGGCGTTGGCGACGTAGACGGCAGGATCGGCATCCCACAGGATGACGTCGACGCGCTCGCCACGGAGCTCGCCCACGACAGCGCGAACACGGCTGCCCTTGGGGCCGACGCAGGCGCCCACGGGATCCAGACGGTCGTCGAGCGAGTGGACGGCAACCTTGGAGCGCTGGCCGGGCTCGCGGGCGATCGACTTGATTTGGACGGTGCCCTCATAGATCTCGGGCACCTCCTGCTCAAACAGACGACGCATGAGCTCGGGGTGGGTACGGGAGATGACAATCGGCGGACGGCTGTGCTCGCCACGAACCGGCTGCAGGTTGGAGTTGGGGTCGCGAACGTCGATGATCACGGCCTTGATGTGCTGGTTGTGCAGGTAGCGCTCGCCCATCGGACGCTCGTTGCGCTCGTTCTCGTAACGGCGCTGGTCGAAGTGCGGCAGCTCGGCCTCGACGCCCTCGCGAATCTTGACGATCGTGAAGTCGGGCGTGGACTGCAGCACGGTACCGCTGATGAGGTCACCGATGCGGCCGGAGAACTCCTCGTAGATCTGCTCGCGGGCGGAGTTACGCACGATGGCGTTGATCTCGGCCTTGGCGTGCTGGGCAGCGATGCGGCTCGTATTCTTGGGGGTGACGTCGATCTCCTCGAACTCGGTGAAGTTGCCCTCCTCGTCCATGGAATCGTCGATCGGCTCCAGGCGGTAGACGTAGATCTTGCCGGTGGTGCGGTCGATGGTCACCTTGGCGCCCCACTCAAGATGCAGGATCTCGGCATAGCTCTTGGCGAGCGACTGCTCCAGGCGGTCGATCAAGTAGAGCTGGTCGATGTGCTTCTCCTGGCAAAGCTCCATCAGGGCGGACATCATGTCGGATGCTGCCATCTTACTTTCCTTCCTTCGCGGGCTTGAAGTCGTAGGTGGGCTTCAACTTGCACTTTTTAACATCAGAGAAATCGAGGGTAACGGACTCGCCGTCCTCGAGCTCGAGGGTCACGTTCGTCTCGGTGGCGGCGGCAATCTTGCCGGCGTACTTGCGACGGCCCTCGGTGGCGGTGGAGGTGAGCTCACAATTCTCGCCCACAAAGCGGGCAAAGTCGCACGGGCGGCGCAGCGGGCGCGCCATGCCCGGGCTCGACACCTCGAGCGTATAGCTCGAAGAGATGGGATCGAGCTCCTCAATCACATCGCCGACCCACTTTGTGTTGGCCGTGACGTCGTTGAGCGACAGGCTCTGACCCTCGGCACCCTCGATACGCACACGCACGCAGGGGGCCTTGGTGGCACCCACGAGCTCGACGTCGACGATATCGATATCGTGCTGGGGAGCGACGGCATCGAGCGCGTCGATGATCGCCTGCTCGGTCTTGGTCTTGACCATTGCGGCACCTCCATCCATACAAAAAAGAAGCGGGGCCGAAACCCCACTTCTTTCAATTACAACTTCATTTGCAAGCAAACTATACCAATAGCTGCGGAAACGTGCAAGCACAGTACGAACCTGCAGGTCAGCGGGAGCACAGGTTCTCCACAAGAATAGAACAATTGACCGCAGGCACCAGGACAGGTACATGAAAAACGAGGGGCGACCTAGCCGGATCGCCCCTCGCCTATAGCACGTCAGCTAAGCGCGCAGTGCTTACTTGACCACCAGGTTGACCAGCTTACCGGGCACGCAGATGGCCTTGACGACCGTCTTGCCCTCGAGCCACTTGGCGACGGCGGCCTCGGCGGCAGCCTGCATATCCTCATTAGAGGCATCGCGGGCAACGTCGACGCGGCCGCGGACCTTGCCGAGCACCTGGACCACGATCTGCACCGTGTCCTCAACGGACTCGGCCAGATCGAACTCGGGCCAGGCGGCGGTATAGGCGTTGCCCTCGCAGCCGAGCGCCTCGTGCCACAGCTCGTCGGCCCAGAACGGGCAGATGGGGGCAAGGACGCTCACGATGTCCTTGGCCACGCCGTAGCACAGCGCCTTGTCGCGGGCGGTACCCTCGGTGGCGTTGAGGTAGGCGCTCGCCGCGTTGACGAGCTCCATGACGGCCGAGATGGCGGTGTTGAACTGGCCGCGATCGAAGTCCTCGGTGCACTTGGCGATGGTGCGGTGACGCTCGCGATAGAGCTTCATCGCAACCTCATCGAGCGCGGACTTGTCGAAGGCCACGTTGGCATCGCCGGACTGGACGAGCTGCCAAACGATACGCCAGGCGCGCTTGATAAAGCGGTTGGCGCCCTCGACGGCCTTGGGATCCCAGTCGAAGTCCTTCTCGGGCGGGGCGATAAACAGGATCGCCAAACGCATGGTGTCGGCGCCGTAAGGTTCGATGACCGAGCTCGGGGGCACGACGTTACCCTTGGACTTGGACATGGTGTCGCCGTTCTCGTCCTTGACCATGCCCTGGCACAGCAGGTTAGTGAAGGGCTCGTCCACGCTCAGCAGGCCCAGGTCGCGCAGTGCCTTGGTAAAGAAGCGGCTGTAGAGCAGGTGCAGAATGGCGTGCTCGATGCCGCCGATGTAGTTATCGACGGGCATCCAACGGTCGGCGGCCTCGCGGGAGAAGGGCAGCTCGGTGTTGTGCGGATCGGTATAGCGCAGGTAATACCAGCTGGAGCAGGTGAAGGTGTCCATGGTATCGGTCTCGCGCTTGGCCGGGCGGCCGCAGACCGGGCAGGTGGTCTCGTAGAAGTCCTTGCACTCGGCAAGGGTTTCGCCGGCGCCCAGGTCCAGGTTCTCGGGCAGCGTCACCGGCAGCTGATCCTCGGGCACGGGCACGATACCGCAGTGCTCGCAGTGGATGGCCGGGATGGGGTTGCCCCAATAGCGCTGACGGGAAATGAGCCAGTCGCGCAGACGGAACTCGACCTTGCGACGACCGCAGCCCATGGCCTCGAGGTCGGCCACGATCGCAGCCTCGCCCTCGGAGTGCTTACCGCCGCGCATGCCGGTGTACTTGCCGGACTGGACGAGCGTGCCCTCGGCAGCGTGGGCGCAATCCCAGTCGACGGTCTCGGCATGGAAGGTATCGATGGTCTCGCCGCTGGCCTCGACGGCAGCGCGATCGTCATCGTCCAGGATGATCGGTACGATCGGCAGGTCGTACTTGCGGGCGAACTCAAAATCGCGCTGGTCGCCACAGGGAACGGCCATGACGGCGCCGGTGCCGTAGTCTGCAACGACATAATCGGCAACCCACACGGGGACCTTCTCGCCGTTGACGGGGTTTACCACATAGCGCCCCGTGAAGGCACCGTGCTTCTCGAGGGTGCCCTGGGCACGCTCGACGGCAGAGATGTGTTTGGAGTCCTCGACGATCTTGGTGACGGCCTCCTCGTACTCCGTGCCCTCGACGAGCTCGTGCAGGCCGGCGTACTCGGGAGCCAGGACAAAGAAGGAGACGCCAAAAAGGGTATCGGCACGCGTGGTGAAGACGGTGATCTTGCCCTCATCGCCCTCGATGGGCTCGCCATCCTGGTCGCACAGGGTAAAGTCGACCTCGGCGCCCTCGGAGCGACCGATCCAGTTAGCCTGCATCTGCTTGACGCGCTCGGGCCAGCCGGGGAGCTTCTCCAGGTCGTCGAGCAGCTCTTGGGAGTACTCGGTGATCTTGAAGTACCACTGCTCCAGGTCGCGCTTCTCGGGCTCGGTGCCGCAGCGCCAGCACTTACCCTCGGTGACCTGCTCGTTGGCCAGAACGGTCTTGCAGTTAGGACACCAGTTGACCGGGTTCTTCTTGCGGTAGACCAGGCCCTTTTCCCACAGCTTCTCAAAGATCCACTGACCCCAGCGGTAGTAGTCGGGGCTGCAGGTCTTGACCATGCGATCCAGATCGTAGGAGAAGCCCATGCGCTTCATCGTGGCGAGCGCCTGGTCCATGTTCTTATACGTCCAGGCGGCAGCCTGCGTATTGTGCTTGATGGCGGCGTTTTCGGCGGGCAGGCCAAAGGCGTCAAAGCCGATGGGGTGCAGCACGTCGTAGCCGCGCATGCGGGCCTGACGGGCCATGGCATCGCCGATGGTATAGTTGCGTGCGTGGCCCATGTGCAGGTCGCCCGACGGATACGGGAACATCTCGAGCACGTACTTCTTGGGCTTGCTGTCGTCGGTGTCGACGGCAAAGAGGTTGGAGTCCTCCCAGGCCTTCATCCACCGGGACTCGATGGCCTGCGCGTCGTAGGCAGGGATCTCGTCCTTATGATCTGTGCAATCGCACATATCAGCTCCTTTAATCTTAGCTGGGGTCGGGCGGCTTGGCTTTATTCGCTACTGCGGACAGTCCTGCGCAAGACGAAGAGCACATTAAGTGCTCTTCTTTGCGTGCGGAACTTGTAGCGAACAAAGCCAAGCCGCCCGACCCTAAGGTTAACTTGACTGATGATAGCAAATACGACAAGCGAGATGCCTGCGACTTGCAGGCATCTCGCTTTATCTAAATAACGTGGTTGTGAATCAACCACTAATTGTTACCCGCCCAAGCATGGTCGGGTTTTCCAAGTGCCGCAGATTGCCGTGAAAGAGGAGCGACACGTACTTTCGAATGCGAGCGACGGTTTGAACGGCAAGGTGCGGTGCTTGGGAAAGCCACTTAGCGGTAGCTGACGCTCTGCTGGGAATCCTTGACGACTACGTCGTGGGCGCCGCCTTCGACGATGGAGGTGGAGCTGACCAGCGTTAGGCGCGCCTTTTCCTGGAGCTCGGGGATCGAGAGGGCACCGCAGTTGCACATCGTGGACTTGACCTTGTAGAGCGTGCCGCCCACACCATCCTTGAGGGAACCGGCGTAGGGAACGTAGGAGTCGACGCCCTCGACGAAGCTAAGCTTCGCGGCGCCGCCCAGGTCGTAGCGCTGCCAGTTGCGAGCACGCGCAGAACCCTCGCCCCAGTACTCCTTCATGTACTGACCGTTCACGTTGACGCGCTCGGTCGGGCTCTCGTCAAAGCGGGCGAAGTAACGACCCAGCATCATAAAGTCTGCACCCATGGCAAGGGCGAGCGTCATGTGGTAATCGTAGACGATGCCGCCATCGGAGCACACGGGCACGTAGACGCCGGTCTCCTCGTAGTACTCGTCGCGAGCGCGGCAGACGTCGATCAGCGCGGTGGCCTGGCCACGGCCGATGCCCTTGGTCTCACGGGTGATGCAGATGGAACCGCCGCCGATACCAACCTTGATGAAGTCGGCACCGCAGTCGGCCAGGAAGCGGAAGCCCTCGGCGTCGACGACGTTGCCGGCACCGACCTTGACGTCCTCGCCGTAGTTGGCGCGGATCCACTCGATGGTGCGCTTCTGCCACTCGCTGAAGCCCTCGGAAGAATCGATGCACAGGACATCGGCACCGGCCTCGATGAGCAGCGGCACGCGCTCGGCATAGTCGCGGGTGTTGATACCGGCACCGACCATGTAGCGCTTGTCGCCGTCGAGCAGCTCGTTGGGGTTGGTCTTGTGGCTGTCGTAGTCCTTGCGGAAGACGATGCCCATGAGGTGATCGTAGTCGTCGACGATGGGCAGGGCGTTGAGCTTATTGTCCCAGATGACGTCGTTGGCAACCTTAAGGCTGATGTTCTTGTCGCCCACGATGAGCTGCTCACGCGGGGTCATGAACTCGGAGACCTTCGTCTGGTGGTCATCGCGACTGGGACGATAGTCACGGCTGGTGACGATGCCCAGGAGCTTCCCCTTGGGAGTGCCGTCGTCGGTAACCGGCATGGTGGAGTGACCGGTCTTCTCCTTGAGCTCGATGACCTGCTCCATGGTCATGTCGGGGGTCAGCGTGGAATCGGACTGAACGAAACCGGCCTTGTGGTCCTTGACGGCCTTGACCATAGCGGCCTCGGACTCGGCGCTCTGGGAACCGTAAATGAAGGACAGGCCGCCCTCGGTAGCGAGCGCGACACCCATGTCGACGCCCGAGACGGACTGCATGATGGCGGAAACCATGGGGATGTTCAGGGTGATTGCCGGCTTCTCACCGCGCTTAAAGCGGGTCAGCGGCGTCTTAAGAGAGACGTTGTTGGGGATGCACTGCGAGGACGAGTAACCAGGGACCAGCAGATACTCCGAAAACGTGTGGGACTCACCGGGAAAGAACGTAGCCATGTTTCTCCTTTTTCCATGCGACCGGTCGGCTGCAGGCCTCGTAGGACCCAGCCCAACCTTGGGCGCCCAATACTGGGGAAGTATCTTAACGCACTTTGACTGCTACAATGCATGATTTAAGAAGAGCACACGAGGGTTTGACGCAGGCTATGCGTTTGCCCAGCAAACACTTTAGCGGGGAGACGTGGAGCACATGGAGTACAAGACGACGGCAAAGTTGGTCATTCAAGCGTGCGACAAGGATTTACCGGGCGTCTTCGGCCACGGCTGCGTCTTGCTGCTGCAGGGCATCGCCCGCGAGCACTCGCTCAACCGCGCCGCCAAGAGCATGGGCATGGCCTATTCCAAAGCGTGGCGTATTGTAAACGAGGCCGAAGGCCAGCTAGGCTGCAAGCTCATCAAACGCGACGGCGCCCGCGGATCCACGCTCACCCCCGCTGGAGAGCGAGCCATAGCGGTCTACGAGGAGCTGCAGACCGACATCAACCAAGTAATTGCCGCAAAGGCCAACGACCTCATCGCCAGCATAAAAGAATAGCCAATTTAGGACGGGGCCTTATAGCCACGCAACCCCTTCTCATAAGTTGCGGTGAAATAGGGACTGTTTATGCGGTTAAAGCCGTAAATCAATCCCTATTTCACCGCAACTTATGAAGTCGAGGATGATTTAGCTAGTTGCGGAGGGCGTTGTCTAGGGTGGCGGCCACGATCAAGGGGTCGTCGGTGCCGGCGAAGAGGCGGATGGTGTTCCCCTGCTTGCCGCGTGGGGCCGAAAGGCGCGTCGTTGCACCGCCGGCGGGCGATGCGCGGAACCCCTCAGGCAAAGCATCAAAAAGCTTGCCCGCGCTACGCTCGATAAGGTCAAATTCAACTGCCGGGCCAAAGCCGTGCTCGAGGATTCCCGTTGCAACCGCATGGTCGGGATGCGAACTCAGCCCGGGATAGCGCACGTTGCGCACCATCTCGTTGGCGGCCAGATACTCGGCCAGCGCACGGGCGCGGTCGAAGTGTGCCTGCATGCGGGTATCGAGCGAGTCCAGCCCGCGCTCCAGCACACCAGCCTCGTCAGTAGGCAAACCAAGCTTGCCCAAGCCACAGCCCTCAAACAGGACGTGCACGCACTCAGCCGCGGCATCCACACGATGGCGCTTGAACTGCGAGCGCGCGACCGATACGGCAACCAACTTGCGTGAAGCGTTACCGGCGCACACACGGTCGAGCGCTTCGAGCGACAGCACGGCACCCAAGCGCAACGGATCGCAGCCAAAAGCCGACGCCACGGTGTTGTCCACAACCAGCAGCGCATGGGCCTCGCGAGCCGCTCGACCCAGCGTACGCAGATCGGGCACGCGCAGTCCAAACCCGCCGATGGAGTTGACGAACCACCACAGGTGCGGCCCCTCGGCATCAAACGAAGCATCAAAGACCTCGGACGCGGCGGTAAACGCATCGGCGGACGGCGAGCCCGCCAGCGCAACATCGCGGCCATCAAAGCCGTGCGCAAATGCTTCGGTAAAGTCATCCGCAAAGGCCACCAGGCGGTCACCGGGACGCACAATCCCCAACAGAGACAGCGCCGCCGGAACATGCGAAGCCGCAAGCAACCGCGCCTCACGCGCGCCGGTCCTCAAAGCCCAGGCCTCTTCTAGCCGCTGTACGCCCATACGGCAACCTCCTTTCATTAACAAAAACCCACGATGCGGATGTTCCCGCATCGTGGGCAACGGCTGCAGTATAGCGCCGATATGCGACGAATCTCCTAGATATTGAGCGCGTGATAGGTCACGCTCGCACCCGGAGCGTCAACGGTCACGCCATAGGCCTCGGGATAGATGCGCGTCGAAAACACGAGCGCACCATCGTTCACAAACACCTCGACCGACGAGGCATCGCCAACAATGCGCACGTTACGAACCTCGTCGACGGACTCCCAGCGCACAGTACGACCGCAACCGGCAGAAGCGCGGCCCTCATCGGTAAATCGCATCTCAAAGCGCGCGGGCAGTTCGCCCTCGGCGGGCACAAACGCCAGCTTCAGCTCGCCATCAACGGTCGCGGTGAACGCACCGTCAACACCGTCGACAACAACGTCAAAGCAGGTATCGCCGGCAACCTCCAACGAGCCCTCCCCTACACGCACCGAGGCATAATGGTGCTCAATCTCGCGCGCCGGCTGCTGCAGTACCACGCCGCCGTCACCGGCCGTAAGCTCGCGCGGCACCGTCATGCAGTGCTGCCAGCCGCACACCACGGTCGGTGCGTTGCCATAGGTCGGCTCATCGGGAATGCCCATCCAGCCGATTAGAATATGGCGACCGTCCTCGGCCGTGAACTCCTGCGGCGCATAGAAGTCAAAACCGGCGTCCCACAGGCGGAACTCGCCCAGCTCATAGGCACCGTCACCACCGGCAATGTCGCCCGTTACAGGCATGTAGCCAGCAGCGTATACGTTGCCGCGGTCCCAACGGCCGCCCTCGAGCCCCTGGGGAGAGAAAGACAGAAACCTTGCCGGTACACCGCCATCCGCCTCAAGCTCAAGGTATCCCGGGCACTCCCACATAAAGCCAAAGCGCTCGGGCGTAGACACACGGCTCTCGAGCTCCCAACTCAGCATATCGGCCGAGCCATACACCAGGATCTCACCCACATCGCGCCCGGCACCCTCGCCGTGCATGGCGCAAAATCGACTATCGACATGCGGACCGTCCACGCGACGACGCGCGCCCAGCACCATGTGGTAACGCCCATCATCATCGCGCCACACCTTGGGGTCACGCACGTGGCAGGTCAAATCCTCGGGATAATCCTCGGACGCCAGCACCACGCGCTTTTGGCTGAACTCCCGACCGGCAAGGCCATCAACGCTCTCGACATAAACAGTATCGGCGCGGCGGCCGGTATTGACGTAGTCGTACGTCCCGTCCGAATCGGAAAGCTTAACGTTGCCCGTATAAAGTACGCGAATGCGACCGTCCTCGGCAAGCGCGGAGCCCGAATACACGCCATGGCAATCGAACGGCTCGTCGGGCAGCAATGGGGCGCCAACGTAGTCCCACGTCATAAGATCGCGGCTCGTCGCATGGCCCCAGGTCTTAACGCCGCCCTCGACATCAAACGGCGCATACTGAAAATAGGCATGGAACACGCCACCCGCCTGGCAGAGACCGTTGGGGTCGTTGAGCCAACCCGCCGGCGGCATAATATGGAAGTGCTGGCCATACACGCCATGACCGCACTCAGAGGCGGCAGCGTCAACAGCGGCAACCAACTTTGCAAGGTCGCGACCAAGTGCATTAGACCTGTCTCTTATACACATCTCCGAGCCCACGAGACGGACTCCTA
>CABRIB010000076.1 GCA_902470915.1 uncultured Collinsella sp.
GTGTATAAGAGACAGCTATAAAGGCAACCCGCTCATTGCAGTCGGCCTCAATCTTTTCATTCCGATCCGTTGCCTCGACGAGCTTGCGGTTGAATTCGTCGAGCTGGGCCCTGAGCAGTGCGTTCTCGGTCCTGAGGTCGGCCGTCTCGCGCAGTAGCTTCTCCCGCCACGTCGCCTCGGTTCGCTCGGCGGCCTCCTCGTGGACGGACTTCACGCCGTAGATCTCCCTGATTTTTCTCTCGTCTGTCATCGTGCGACACTCCAATCAACAATGGGCATGGCTCCGCCACGCCGTACGGCTGGGAACAAATACGCGGCCGCTGTTGTTTTGTAGTCGTCCTGCGATCGGTGAGTTCTAAAAGCGTCTCAAGTCATACGTTCACGCAGGTTTTTGGTTAGAGAAATACCGCACGTTTTCATGGTATCACGTGCCTTAAAGGCCATGAATGGACGGCCATATCGATTCGTTGAAAATGGCACCAAAATGGCACCTACGACGCGTTGGTGGCGGGAGAGTGATGGCGTTAAAGATGCCGAGAATGATTATGGGATTGTTTTAGATGCGGGCATGAAAAAGGGTCGAATCGAAGTGTCTGGCCGGACGCCAATTGTCCGGGAACTGTTTCGGTTCGACCCTATTTTATTTTACATCCGCGGCATGTTCTTGTGGGCACCCTGACGGTGGCCGACTCTTACGACCTCGATAGTCGGTTTGTGGGCTTAAGATTTCGGAGGCTCCCAGCCGTTTTCGACTGCGGCGCGGTAGATTGCAGCGTAATTAAGCATCCAGCTGCCGTCACCCGCCTTTTGAATGTACCTCTTTTTCTTCAAAGAGGTATGGGCCCGGGAAATCGTGTTCTTGCTCAGGTGGTAGTGCTCCTCAATCCATTTGCTTTTTGCGTAAAAGCCCATGGCTTTTTTGTTTGTGGAAGGCTTTCCAAACTTCCATACAAGGCCGAGGATGAGGCGCTCAGCAGCGACGGTGGTGACGCAGCACGCCCACTCGGGCACTGAAATAAAATTAGCTTTATCCATTTTCCCTTTAATCTTTCGTTGTTCATTAACATCATCGCTAAATATGTCGGAAATCGACGGCAGCTCGCTCATGTTTACCGCCTAGTCAAAGTGGGCGGTGCGACCTTCAAGCTGCTTGAAAAGCTCATAAAACGAACTTTCAAACATGTAATTAGAACGATGGATTTGGATGAGCTTGCCGGACTCTCTCATAAACTTGCGTGCGGTGTTTTCGCTCCAGCCAGTAAGTTCGCGGATATCGTTAACGCGGAGCAACCGATCGCACTGAGCGGCACCAGTGGGGAAAGTCGGTGTGGACGCCTGAGTGCTAATCTTTGGAGTAGCCATGATGAGCTATCCTTTCAATGAGGGCCCTCCCTGTGCTTGTAAGACTTACCAGGTTCATAAGCACTTGGGGGGCCGGTTTCTATGACTACATGCGTAGCCATCTGACAGCTTTAGCATGTATTAAAACTCAATAGATGTCAATCAAATAAAGCATCTACCTGCGGAAATAGTAGCATAGTACCGTAATATTATTGATGAAACGATGAATGAAAAACATGCTATTTCTCGCTTCTCTGTATATAGGCGTTGATGAAGTCTTCGTAGCCTTTAACTGCTTTTATTTCTGATTGTTGAACGAGGCTTGTATACGTTTTGAGCGTGATATTGGGGTCCGCGTGGCCAAGAATACCTTGCACGCTTCTAACGTCCGATCCGTTCGCCAGCATAAAAGTGCTTACACAATGCCTGAGCTGATGCGGGCAGATGCCCTTATATAGCTTTCCGCCAGTCGAATTGTTCGGCTCATAGATTCCAAGATTGCAGCTAACTGCGAAATCGCGAAACCAATGGTTGAAGATGTAGTTTTTCATGTGACAGACAGTAGGGACCCCTTGCTCGACGGCAATATCGCTAATGATGGGAGTTCTGCCAGTCTGGGACAGCCCCAGAGAGGCCAGGAGCTCTTTTTGTATGGCTGACCATGATTGAAGACGTTCGGCCAAGGTTTCTCCAACGGGGATTTTGCGTTGGCTTTCTTGTGACTTGGGTGCCCTCAGTTCATGGTCGTTGGTGTACTGCCTGTCAATTTTCAAGGTTTTATTGGCAGGGTCCCAATCGCGCCATTCGAGGCCCAACATCTCGCCTTTCCGCATACCCGTATACACTAGTACTAGCGTACCAACAGCTTCGGCGGTGAGCTCAATGTGTTGAAGATGTGTGCATAGGGTAGCTACCTGGTCGATTGTCAGTGATTCTCTTTTGTTGCGTGGTCTGCGAACGTGAACGGTAGCGCAGGGGTTTCGGTCAATTATTCGCTTCGCGACTGCATTCGAGAGAATTTGACGCAACTTCGCGTTGATCCGCACAAGCTCCGATGGCTTGTATTTTCCCGTGCGACGAGCTTCGGCATATGTTTCTTCGATTAGATCGGGAGTCAGCCCCTCAATTGTCTGAAACGCACCGAATAGGTCTTCGATATGCCTGCAATCGTATGCTTCTCTTTCATAGCTCGTTGGCGCAAGCTCGGTGTCCCTATTTTCATGAAAGGCCCAGCAGTAGGATGCAAGCAGAGTTGGCTTTTTAGTTTTAGAGACCGTGCCAGAAGAGTTGATTTCTGCCAGCTTGGCCTGCATTGCAGCCTTTGCCTCTGTTTTAGTCTTGCAGTGAACCGTATAAGTTGGGGATCGTTTGTAGCGTCCCGTCTTAGGGTCCTTGATTCCAAGTGAAAAATAATAGCGATAGGTGTTAGGCGACCTCTTGTCTTTCCAACACGTGCCTCTTCCGCTAATGAGTGGTTGTTCTGACATCTTTGCACTCCGTTTCATTGATGAGTTTTCAACAATTCATTGAGTGCAGTTTAGCTAAAGCCGTTAGTAATATGTTTGTAAAAGCGTAGTCGCAGCTATCAGAGGCAAAAGACACAAACTGCTGTGTTTATCTGCGGTTATATGGTGTTCAGTGATGTTTGATGAATGGTAGGGGGGAGCATTAAATCATATCTCCTAAAGCGGGTGTCGACGGTTCGAATCCGCCCGGGGGCACCAGAAGATTATGACGGCGTCGCGAGAGCGGCGCCGTTTCTGGTTTGTGGGGACCGCCGGCAGGATTCGAGCCGTCGACACCCGCGTCAGCAATTTCCCCGCGGGGGGGGTCGAATCCGCCCGGAGCACCAGAGATTTGTCGAGCCCGGTACCGCTACGGTGCCGGGCTCTTCTGGTCTAAGGCATGCCGTAGTGTTCGCTGCTTCAGATAAAGAAAGCGCCCGCTTGCTGGGGGAGCAAGCGGGCGCCTGTGAGCGAATATGTTTGCGGCGAAAGCCGTGATGAGCGGTGGGGTGGCGACTAGTTGGTCGTACCGGAATCGTCACCCGTGCCCGAGCCAGAGCCAGAGCCCGAGCCAGAAAGTGCGACTGTTAGCGTGATCGTGCTGTCGGTGGACTGCTTGCCGGTGGGGGAGACGCCCGTAACGGTGGCATCCTCGTTACCGCTTACGGGATTGCCGTTCTGGTCACAGAAACCGATGTTATAGAAACCGGCGTTGTTGAGCGCGGTGACGGCGGCGGAGATGCTCTTGCCGTACAGATTGCCCGGAACACTGGCCTTGCCGGACTTCTTGGCAATGACGACGGTAATCGTGGCGCCGGGCTTCTGCTTGCCACTGGGGTTCCAGCTGATCACGGTGCCCTCGGTAACCGAGTCGTTCTCCTGGTAGCTAACGTCGACGCCAAAGCCTGCCATATCGAGGGCGTTGCGCGCCTGGGCCTCGGTCATGTCGGTCAGATCGGGGACGGACGTGGTATCCGGGCCGCTCGAGACCTTGTACGAGATGGTCGTGCCCTTCGCGACTTCCTTACCGGCTTCGGTGACCTGCTCAAAGACCTGGCCCTCATCGGCCTCGTTGGCCTCCTCGGAGGCGTTGCCCTTCAGGCCAACGCTTGCCAGCGCGGCCTCGGCCTGGTCCTTGGTCAGGCCGACAAGCTGGGGAACCTCAACCTTCTCGGAGGGCTTGGGACCCTTGGAGATTACCAGGTTCACCTTGGTGCCCTTGGCCTTCTTGGTGTTGCCGTTGGGCGTCTGCTCGGCGACCTTGCCCTCGTCGACATCGTCGTTGTAGCTTTGGTCGATGGTGCCGACCTCGAGGCCGGCTTCCTTGATCAGCTCGACGGCAGTCTGCTGGTCCTTGCCCAGCACATCGGGCACGGTGACCTGCTCGCCGCCAAAGAGTCCTGTGGCAAAGGCCACCACGATGCCGATGACGGCAACGGCTGCCACCACGGCGGCGATGATCTTGTTCTTGTTGGATTTGGGCTTTTCGACCTCGTAGGAGCCGGTAGAGCCCGAAACCGAGCTACGGGCGGTATTCTGGCCGCTCACGCCCGAGACGGGACGCACCATGGCGCGCGTCTGATCGGAAAGCTCGCGAGTCTTGGTGGTGCCCAGCTCACCGGGGGCACCGATGATGCGCGTGGGCTCCGAGACGTTGACGGCACGGCCCGACAGGTAGCTGTTGAGCACCTGACGCAGCTCGTCGGCGGTCTGGAAGCGGTTTGCCGGGTCCTTCTCCATGCACTTGAGGATGATGCGCTCAAGGTCGGCGTCGACACCGGAGTTGATCTGGCTCGGCGGAATAGGCAGCTCGTTGACCTGCTTGAGTGCGACCGAGATAGCGTCGTCACCGTCAAAGGGCACGCGGCCGGTGGCGCATTCATACATCACGACGCCCAGCGAGTAGATATCCGAGGTGGGGCCGAGGTCCTGACCGCGGGTCTGCTCGGGGCTGACGTAGTGGGCGGTTCCCAGCACGTTGTTGTCTTGCGTGAGGTGGCTGTTCTTGGCACGCGCGATGCCAAAGTCCATTACCTTGATGTTGCCGTCGGGCAGCACCATGATGTTCTGCGGCTTAATGTCGCGGTGGATGATCTCGTGCTTGTGGGCGACCGAAAGCGCAGAGCTGATCTGCGAGCCGATCTGGGCGACCTTCTTGGGGTCGAGGGCGCCGTGGCTCTTGATGCCGCTCTTAAGGTCGGTGCCGCGCAGGTACTCCATGACGATGTAATAGGTGTCGCCGTCCTTGCCCCAATCGTAGACGCCCACGATATAGGGGGAGGAGAGACCGGCTGCTGCCTGGGCCTCCTGCTTAAAGCGTGCGGCGAAGGTTGCGTCGCCGGCATACTGTGGCAGCATGATCTTGACGGCTACCGTGCGGTCGAGGACCTGGTCCTGTGCACGGTAGACGGTCGCCATGCCGCCCGTTCCCACCTTATCCTTGAGGAGGTATCTTCCCCCGAGGACCCTCTGTTCCATTCCTGCTCCTAACATAACTATTCGCTCAACGATGTGTGTAGTACCTACGATGTGGCCGCTGGGGCCGTGTGGCGCGTTGCCGCTAACCCTTAGGCCGCGGCGCGCCTCGGGTGTCCGATTCGATCATGGGCATCACGCTCCCTGTGCGGCAAGCGCCGCGGTCAGGACGATACCGGCGATCTTGGCGGCCTCGACGTCATGCTTGTCGAAATCCTCCAAGGCCACCGAGATGGCGACCGTGGGTGAATCGTAAGGTGCAAAGCCAACGAACATAGAGTTGACGTTGGTGCCGCCGGTCTCGGCCGAGCCGGTCTTGCCGGCGACCTTGACGCCGGGGATCTGGGCATCGGTGCCGGTGCCGGACTGGACGACGGCAAGCATGGCCTGCTTGACCTGGTCGGCCGTGGCGGAGCTGACGGCCTGCCCCAGCGAGCGGGACTGCGTGGTCTTGACCACGGTTCCGTCCGGGGCAAGTACCTGGGCTACAAAGTACGGGTCCATGACCACGCCACTGTTGGCGATGGCGGCGGCAATCACGGCGTTTTGCATGACGGTGGTCTGCGGGCCGGGCGTGTGGTCCATGCCGACAGGCTGGCCGGCGCCGGCCCAGGCGGTCTCCCACTCGGTCATGAGCGACGGGTCGGCCATGATGGAGGCCGCGGAGGTCAGGTCCTGGCCGAGCTTTTGGCCGTAGCCAAAGGCGTTGGCAAACTGTACGAGCGTGTTTGCGCCAACTTCGTTTGCCACCTGGCCAAAGACGACGTTGGAGGACACGGCAAAGGCCTGCTGCAGGCTGATGGTGCCGTAGCTCTCGTTGGCATAGTTGGTGACCTGTGCGTTGCCGATGTCCATGGAGCCGGGCGCCTGGTAGGTGCTGGTCAGGCTGGCGGTACCGGTCTCGAGTGCCGCGGAAAGCGTAACGACCTTAAACGTGGAGCCCGGCGTGTACAGCGCGTCCATGGCGCGATTGTACATGGAGCCGTCCTCGCCGCCGCCCGTCTGCAGCAGGGCATCGATGTTGGTGTTGTCGTAGGTGGGCGAGCTGGCACATGCGAGCACCGCGCCGGTACGCGGGTCGATGACCACTACAGCGCCCTTAAAGCCCTTGAGTGCCTGCTCGGCCGCCGTCTGGATACGCGAGTCGATGGTGAGCTTGGCGGTGTTGCCCGGCTGGGTCTGGCCCGCGAGCGACGCGATGGCATTGTTCCAGCTGGAGTAGTCCTTAGAACCGGTGAGCGTATCGTTCATGACGCTCTCGATGGCGGTGGTGCCATACTGCTGGCTCACGTAGCCAACCACGTGCGCTGCCAGGTTACCGTTGGGGTAGGAGCGTACGTAGGTGCCGTCCTCCTGCTGCAGCGACTCGGCCAGCGTCACGCCGTCGGACGTGATGATGGAGCCGCGCTGGATGTACTTGGAGCGGGCGATGGTGTGGTTGTTGGTCGGCATGTCCTGATAGTCCTTGGCCTTAATGACCTGGACATAGGTGAGGTTGCCGATAAGGATGGCGAACAGCGCCGTAAAGGCGAGCACCGCACGGGTTAGACGGTTGGCGAGCGCAACGCGGCCGAGCACACCGGATTCAGGCGTGTCGAGCAGGCGACGGCGCATGCGCGAGCCGACGGAATGGCTGCCGCTGCCGTAGGAAGACGAGGTGGCAAAGCGCGTGCCCGTCGGGGCGGCGGAAGATGCGACCTGATCATCGGTGATGGCGGCCATGGTGCCGGTGCCGGTAAGCTCGGCCTCGCGTCCGGTCGCCTCGTCACCGGCGCGCAGCAGGAGCGCGACGATGATGAAGCTCGCCAGCAGCGAGGAGCCGCCCTGGCTCATAAAGGGCAGGGTGACGCCGGTCAGCGGGATCAGGCGGGTTACGCCGCCAACGATCAAAAAGGCCTGGAAGCTGATGGCTGCCGTAAGACCGGTGGCGCTAAAGGCGGCAAGGTCGGACTTTGCGCGGGCAGCTGTGGTGAGGCCACGCACGGCAAAGAGCATAAACAGGATGAGCACGGCGCCGCCGCCCAAAAGGCCCATCTCCTCGCCGATAGCCGAGAAGATAAAGTCGGACTCGACGACAGGGATGTTGTTGGCCATGCCGTTGCCGATGCCAACACCGACCAGACCGCCATCGGCAAGCGAGAAGAGCGACTGGACGATCTGGTAGCCCTGGCCCTGGGCGTCCTTAAACGGATCGAGCCAAACCTGGAAACGCACCTGAACGTGAGACAGGAACTTGTAGGCGCCCACGGCCCCAACAGCTAAGAGCGCAAGGCCGATAACGACATACGAAAAGCGCCCCGTGGCAACGTAGAGCATCAGCAAGAAGATGGTGTAGAACAGCACGGCCGAACCCAGGTCGCGTTCGAAGACGACGACGAGCAGGCACACACCCCACACGGCAAACAGCGGCAGCAGCAGTCGCAGGCGAGGGATCTTAAAGCCCAGAATCTTGCGGTTGGAGATAGAGAGCAGCTCGCGGTTCTCGGCCAGGTACCCGGCTAGGAACAGCACGATAAAGACCTTGGCGAACTCGCCGGGCTGGATGGTAAAGCCCGCGATGCGAATCCACAGCTTGGAGCCCGAGATCGTGGTGCCGATAAAGATAGGCAGCATCAGCAGAATGATGCCGATGATGCCAAAGGTGTACTTGTAGCGCATGACCACGTCGAGGTTTTTGACTAGTGCAAGCGTTCCCACCATGAGCGCCACCGAGACAAACAGGATGATGAGCTGTGAGATGGCGAGAGCGGGGGCGAGACGCGTCACGAACGTGATGCCGATGCCCGAAAGTATAAATACGATGGGTAGGATGGCGGGGTCGGCACCGGGCGCCAAGATGCGCACGGCAATGTGGGCCGCGGCAAAGGCGGCAAAGAGGCCGATCGGTACGGCGAGCGTCTCAAAGGAGATGGCAGCGCCCGCGGTGAGCACGTACATCGCATACAGCAGGATGACGGGGAACGCCGAGGCGATGAGCAAGAGCAGCTCGGTGTTGCGGCGACTCATAAGCGGCACTCCCTTTCTAATTCTTATCGGAGGCTTCGGCCTCGGCGGACTGTTCGGCGGTTTTCTCGGAATCTGATTCGGAGGTCGATCCCTGATTGGTGTTGTCGCGAATCGTTTGCGCGTCGATCACCTGGCGGGTCTGCTCCTCGTCGATCTGGTGGCGGTACTTGGATATCGTGTCCTGCGCATCGTCGACACTTGTTTGCGGAATACCCGCCTTGAGGCGGTTTTGCGTGTCTTCGGGCAGGTCGGATAGCTTGATGCTGGTTTCGCTTTCGAGCCAGTGGAGCTTGAGTCCGAGCGGCTTGCCGGGCAGGCCGCGCCAGACGGCGACATTGCCCTGGTAGGTACCCAGGTAGTACGAGCCGGTGACACCCGTGTAGGCCCAGATGCCAGCTGCCAGCACAAAGACGAGGGCCAGGATGGCGGCGATAGTAATGTTGCGGCGACGCACGCGCTGCGCCTCGCGCATAACGCCATCGTCAACCAAGTCAACGACTACTACGGTCACGTTGTCGTGGCCGCCGGCGGCAAGCGCCGCGTCCACTAGGTTGTCGACGCAGATTTGCGCGGTTGAGGACTGCGTGGCGATGTTCTCGATATCGCTATCGGGAATCATGCTCGAAAGGCCGTCGGAGCACAGGATCAGACGGTCGCCTTCCTCGATATGCAGAGTGAAGTGGTCGGCATACATAGCGGGGTCCGAGCCCAGCGCGCGGGTGATGACCGAACGGTTGGGGTGGACGCGAGCCTCATCTGCCGTGATCTCGCCGGCGTCCACGAGCTCCTCCACGTAGGAGTGGTCGCGGGTCACGCGGATGAGCGTGCCCTCGTGGAGCAGGTAGGCGCGAGAGTCACCCACGTGGGCGATGGCGAGCGTGTCGTTTTCGATATAGGCGCAAGTGGCTGTGCAGCCCATGCCGGGCTTGCCCAGGCCATTCAAGGCAGCCTCGATTACGGCGGCGTTGGCGGCCTCGACGGCTGCCGCCAGGCGTGCGGCGTCGGCAGACTGAGGCTGTCTCTTATACACATCTCCGAGCCCACGAGACGGACTCCTATCT
>CABRIB010000077.1 GCA_902470915.1 uncultured Collinsella sp.
TACACAAGGAGTATCGTCGGCAGCGTCAGATGTGTATAAGAGACAGGCAGTGCCCCCATTCGCCACCATGCCGCTCGCATTGAGGTCGGCAGCAGGGCTTGTCGCGGACTCACCAGAGCCGTTCTCGGCAAGCGGTGCCGCCTGAGCCACAGCCTCGGCAATGCCCTCGGCGCCCTCGGCCCACAGCTGAGCCGGCGTGGTGCCAAAGGCCATCGCGAAGGCCAGGAATGCCACCAGGTAGCGCTTTGCCACGCCGCGCGCGATTACGCCACGGCGACGAAGCGAGGCACGCTGGCACTCGTCCTCAAACATATCCATTTGTCTCCTACTGTCTGTACTTGGAGCGTTGCCTTGAGACTGCCCCACGTCATCGCGCATGTTGCGCTCGAGTTCCCCCATCGGGGTCCCCCTTCCCTCCAGAGCCCTATGCACACCGGCGGCATACGCCGCAGCCGCATGCAAGATGGGAGGCGATCCGACTTAACCTTAACGGCTCAGGCGCGCCGTCCGATCTGCGACGCGAACATCCCGAGCCAAGAGGAATTACGGTTACTGGTACAGCCGGGGACTTGCACCCCGATTCTCCCAAACGCGCAGGAAAACCGCGCATTCGTGCGTCTCCGCACCACCATCTAGGCCATCGATTATTACCGTCAAAATGGTATCACGCAAAAGGGCCTCGCACGCAGGCGAAGCCCATGGTAAAAGCTATTGTTTGCGATAGGAAAATGCGGTGACGGTCGCAGACTCTAGTGCTTGCCGCCGTGGCTGTTGAGCCAGATATTGCGGCCCAGCATAAGTGCCAGCACCAGCGCGCTCACGTAGCCCATAAAGCCAATGACTGGGATACCAAACACAACCGGCTCGATGCGCGCGTAGTACACCACCGACGAACCGATAAACAGGCCGGCAATCACAATTGCCATCGACATGCGGTCGATAATTCCGCCCAGCTGTCGCAGCGCCTTATCGCTGCTCATGATCTGCGTGTTTACCTTAAGCTGTCCGCGCGTGAGCATGCGCGATGCCAAGCCCAGATACTCGGCCGCCTCGAGCGAGCCTTTTGCCGCGCGATAGCTGCTCGCGGCAAGATCGCGCCCCATTTCGCGGACGCGTGCATAGGTGCTCTTCTCGTTTTTGATGTGCGTCTGGATGATCTGGATCATGTTGACGTTGGGCATGTACTCGGTCAGCAGGCCCTCAAGCGTCACCATGCCGCGCGCGAACATCGTCACCACGCTCGGCAGCTCAACGTCGTTTTTGCGCGCCAGGTTTAGCAGCGAGGTCAAAAACTCGCCGATATCAAGATCTTTAAGGTCAAGACCCGCAAAGTCGGCGACGATAAAGTCCAAGTCGGACAAAAAGGCCGAATGGTCGAGCTCGGCCGAGTCGCCGCGCGTCACGGCAAAGCGCATGAGCGAATCCTTGAGCTTGGGCACGTCACCCTCGGCCACGGCGAAAATCATGTCCTTGACGATGCCACGGTCGTGGCTCGACATACGCCCGACCATGCCCAAGTCGATAAAGTAAACGATGCCGTCCTTGAGAATGATGTTTCCCGCATGCGGGTCGGCATGGAAAAAGCCGTCATCAAGCACCTGCGACGAGTAGTCCTCGACAATCGCGGCACCGATCTTTTCCAAGTCATAGCCCTCGGCCACCAAGCGTTCAGGATCGGCGATCGAAATGCCGTCGACGTAGTCCATAACCACCACGTGTTCGGTGCACAGGTCCAGATAGGATTTAGGGCACGTCACGCCATGAACGCTCTTATGGAACTCGTAGAAGTCGTTGAGGTTTTTGGCCTCGGCCAAAAAGTTGGTCTCCTCGCGAAACGAGGTCCACAGCTCCTCGACCACGCCGTGCAGGTCAACGAATTGATCGGTGTTGACGAACTTGGAAACGATACGCACCACCGAGCGGATGATATCGATGTCCTGCGCCATAACCTGCTGCGCACCGGGGCGCTGCACCTTGACGGCCACATCCTCGCCCGTCACCAGACGAGCGCGGTGCACCTGCGCGAGCGATGCGCTACCAAGCGGATTGGGATCGATCGCATCGAACATCTCCCCCAGGCGCAGGCCGTATTCTTCCTCCAGACAGCGAAGCACTACCTCGTACGGCACCGGCTCCACGTCGGAGCGCAGACGACGCAGCTCGTCGCAAAAGCGTTGCGGCAGAATCTCGGACCGGTTGGCCAGAATCTGCCCCATCTTGACGAACATAGGGCCGAGTTCCTCGAGCAGGCGGCGCAAACGAACCGGCGTGAGGTTATCCCACACGCGGTACTTTTTGACCAGGCGAACAATCTGCCCAATGCGTTCGCGACGACCCGCCGGCGTGAGCTGGTATTCCTCGTCCGGTGCCATCGCGTCGGGCTCCTCGGGCACCATATCGACAGCGCGTGGCTTCTTGCGAGCGCCCGAGACGGCAGCGTCGACCTCATCGACAACCGCCGCCTCGTCACCCAGAGGATCTAGATTGTTGTAATCGGTGGTGGAATCTGCCATCTGCGCTGCTACTCGGCCTCTTCGGTATCCTTCGCATCGTCGGGCTCAACGGACTCGACGGGCACCGAGGTCACGTTGTCCTCGACCGAATCGACGATGTCGCGCACATGGGCCAGGAAGGCCGTACGCTCGGGCGCAGTCATAACGCGGACGCGAGCCAGAATGAGCTCGTCGAGCACGCGTTGGGCCGCGGTCTCGCCCTGCATGCCCAGACGCTCGGTCAGGTCGGAGATGGTACCGCCGGCCTGCTCGAACATGTCGGACACACTGCGGGCGATATCGGGGGTGGCGGTGTCCTTGCGGACCTGCTCGCCTTTGGTATTAAGGTCGTCGAGGACCTTCTTGCCGCCTTCAACAGCAACGGCGGCAGCGCCAAAGCCCACGTTAATGGCGCCGTTAACAAGCTGATCGAGTTTCATAACCATGGTTGTCTCCAATCACAAACAACTGCATTGGCGTTCTTGTACCCAAGATTGAGTGAAAGCGACAAAGCGTTTTAGCACTATTCGATCGACGGGAAATCCCTACCTCACGTTGTCGTTCATCGCGAAAGAGTTCTTCATGGCGCAGCTCGTGGTGTAGAGCACCTTGCCCAGCAGGGCATCGGTCTCCACGCGCACAAGCTCGGCAAAGGCCTCGTTGGCGCGTGCAAGCTCGGCAGGCACCTCGGCCTCGGGTAGCGCGGCTACGGCAGCATCGACGTCATGGATCTGCTTGTGGCCCATGCCACCGACCTTCTCCTGATAATCCTCGACCGCGCGACCGCACTCATGGAAGCGGACGTCGGCCAGGGCGCCGATCAGGCGGTTGGCCCAGTAGAAGTTTTCGGACGTCACGCGAGCCTGCGTGTCGGCATAGTACTCGGGCATGGTCTCGACGTTGGCGTACAGCGGGACCAGCGCGTTAAACGAGTTGGAGCCAAAGGCCATCCACTGCACGGCGCGATACGCCGGCTGCGCATAGGGGCGCAGCTGCAACACGGCGAGCTGGCTGTTGCGGTTGATGCCGATGGGGCGATAGGCGCCGCGCGTGGCGGGCGTGCCCTTACTGCCGTAGCAGTCGTACTCCGTGCCCTGGTAGTGGCTCGAGAGTACGTACTTAATGTCCTCGATGGTCACCTTGCGCTCGGGCACACGGCTCCAGGGGATGTCGTCGCTCTCGGGCGTGTAGTCGGCGTCGGGGCCGTCCCACACATCGCTGGGGTTGAGGCAGCGCTGCATGTACCAGGCGCGCGGCGTGTTGTAGACGTGGTCGCTGTCGCTGTGCGAGCCAAAGGCCTCGCGCGGGTTAAAGACCGTCGCCGGGCCGTCGCCCTCGACGCCCAGCGTCAAGTCCAGATGCCACTCGGCCATCCAGGCGCGCAGGTCGGCGGAGCACATGTGGTCGGCCTGGTCGCCCTCGGCGTCGTCCAGGTCAAAGCTGTCGATACCCAGCTGGTTAGGCATGGTCACATAGGCGTCGTCGGGCACGCGCTTGGCGATCCAGTGATGGCCGCCGATGGTCTCGAGCCACCAGATCTCGTCCACGTCGCTAAAGGCGATGCCGTTGTTCTCGTAGGTGCCGTAGCGCTCGAGCAGGTCGCCCAGGATACGGACGCCGTCGCGGGCGGACTTGGCATACGGCAGGACCAGGGTCACCATGTCCTCCTCGCCCAGGCCACCAGGCTGCGCCGGCACATAGCCGTCCTCACCCTCGTTGCCCTTGGCGGGCACGTAGTCCACGAGCGGATCGGCGCCGCGAACGCGCTCGTTGGTGGTGAGCGTCTCGGTTGCGGACATGCCAACATTGAGCTCGTTGAAGCCCGCCTCGGCCCAGATGCCGTGACCGGGAATAACATCGGGGACGCTCGTGTAGCGCATGGGGTTGTCGGGCAGCTCAACGGTCAGGTGGCTCAGGACGCTCGTATAGACGCGCGGCTGCTCGTCGGGATGCACCACGCGCATGCGCTTGGGCTCAAATACCCCGGTGGACGAGTCCTCATTGCGGGCGACAAGCGTCGACCCGTCGTAGCTCGCATTCTTACCAACCAAAATCGTTGTGCACGGCATGCGCATCCTCCTTGAGCGAAGAAATCAAACGGCAACAGTGTATCGCTTCGGCACAAAAGGGCGAAACCACGACCCCTCGAGACCCCTCAGGACCCCTGTGTGCAAAAAATGCCAAATATGAGTACTGTCACCAATTTAGTAGTAGCAAATTTCCTTATAACGAGTGCCAGAAATCCCCATTTGTCCAAAAGCAAGATAACGTTATTCCCCATAGGTTCAATAAAATGGGCTCCCTAGCGATAATGAATATCGCTAGGGAGCCCAAATCTCATAAAATATATGTGACTATCTTGGCAACAGTACTCATATTTGACGTTTTTTGCACAGCGGGTATATAGCTGACCCTCTATACAGCCCAAAACGCCTATTTCGATGCACGCTCCGCTGCCTCGATCACGTGTTTGGCGAGAATCGCCGTCGTTACAGCCCCCACGCCGCCCGGCACGGGAGTAATTGCGCCAACAACCGGCTCCGCAGCATCAAAATCAACGTCGCCGACCAGTTTTCCAGCGGCCTCATCCCAATTAATGCCAACATCGATGACTGTCTGGCCCCCACGAACCGCATCCGCGCCAATCGTGCGCGCGCGTCCAACGGCCGCAACCACAATATCAGCCGCACGGCACTCGGCAGCCAAGTCGCGCGTATGCGTGTGGCACGTCGTCACCGTGGCATTGCGAGCCGTAAGCATGGCGGCAACGGGACGACCGATCACCAGCGACCGACCGACGACCGCGACCTTTGCCCCATCCAGCTCAACGTCGTAATGGTCCAGCAACGCCAACACGGCCTCGGCCGTGCAGGGAGCAAAGCCCTCGCCTCGCCCCGAAAGCGTGGTAAGCAGCGAGGCCGGTGTCATGGAGTCAACGTCCTTGGCGGGATCGAGCGCTGCGGCGACGGCGTTCTCGTCAAGGCCGGCGGGCAGCGGGCGGAACATCAGACAGCCATGAACAGCCGAATCGGTATTGATGTCCTCGACGGCCATCAACAGCTCGTCCTGCGAAACATCGGCAGGAAGCAAAACGCGGCGAGCCTCAATGCCAACCTTCTCGCAGCGCTTGAGGGCACCGCGCTCGTAGGACAGGTCGTCCTCGCGCTCGCCCACACGAACGATGGCCAGCGTCGGTACAACACCGCGCTCGCGCAGGGCTGCACAGCGAGCAGCAAGTTCCTCGGTCAAAGCGCGAGCAACGGGAGCACCCTTCAGCAGTTCAGCCATGGCTATCCTCTCTTCCTTGCAGCGTCGGAGGCGCGGCGCGCCAGCGCATCGGCGCGCGGCAACCATGTGTCGAGCAACTCATCACACGCCGTCTCGAGCTCCTCAGCACGAACGCGATCTTTCATAGACGTGGTGTTCGCAAAGAGCGTCAAGCTCGCGCCCTGCATAGCGGCACGGCAGAACACGGCGCCGCACGCCACATCGGACAGCAGCTGACGTGAACCCTTGTCGGCCATGTCCTCGAGCAGCGCCAGCGCACGCCCGCAGGCATCCATAATGCGATACGGCGGCATAGCGGCCACATGCAGCGCATCCTGAATCGCGGTCGCTCGAGCCGGATCGTCACGCGGAATACCGTACGCCGTGGACACCTGCCCGTAGGCACGAACGTCCTCGGCGACCAGACCCACAAGTTCCTGCGCCAACTCATCCGCCTGGGCAAACGAACGCGTCAGATCGTCTGCGCGATCGGCAAGCGCAGGGTTTGTCGCCCCATAGCGAGCAACCATCCCGCAAAGCGAGGCGCCCAGTGCACCTACAAAGGCGCTCGCGCTACCGCCGCCGGGAACCGGCTCGCGTGCGGCAAGCGCCTCGGCAAAACCGCGACAGGTTTTATCCATCATCTCTTGGCTCATACGCACACGCACCTTCAAGTCATATATATCGGTCGGGCGGCCGACGTCGGCCGACCGCATCGATCACGTAATGGTGCTAAGTCTAGCCCATAAGTACGCGAGCGTCAGCGCACCTGGCCATCGCGGATTTCTATGGCACGCGATAGGCGGCGGCAACGCAAGCATGGGACACATGGCCCACCTTTCGGGACTTCCGGACGTCACAAACTGGGGCATATCTATAAACAAGGAACCTGTTGGGGCAACGCCCGCGTACACGCGTCCCTTTAAAACAACGGACACCTCACCCCGGGGAGAGCCGACAGCACCGGCCCTCCCCTCTTTTGGACCCGTGCATATTGCCACTTAACGGCGCAAATCCGGCCCTCAGAATGGGACACATGGCTCACCCGAAGGAGCCGTCCACGCGTACAGTAAAGGCAGGTAATCCATGGACGATTACAGATCGAGGAGGACACGACCATGAAAAAGAAGGCCTTTGCGATTCTCACCCTCTGCATCAGTCTCTTTGCCGCAGTTGCCCTGGTGGGCTGCGGTGGCAGCGGCGACGCTACCGGAAGTGGCGGTGGCGGCGGGGCAGAAAAGCCAGCCGTGGATATGAGGACCGACTTCATTTGGTTTAAGGTCGAGGTTCCCGAGGGCGTCGAGATTACCGACGTTGCCGGCGACACCGCCGACAGGGCCCAGTTTAAGTTCACCGAGAGCGAGCACGCCAGTGATCGCTTCATCCCCGTCTTCGACTCTGACAAGAACGCCGACGAGCTGTTCGACTACGAGGCAAAGTGGAATGCCAGCTTTGAGTGGACCGAGAATGACCCCGTCAAGTACAACGGCAAGACCTGGCGCAACGCTTCCTACACACACTCGGGCGGCGTGACGACCGAGTACTTCACCGACGTTGACGGTGGCAGCGTGTATGTGCGCATCGACAACGTCGAGGAGCACAAGGACGCCGTCGAGACCATGATGAAGTCTCTGGAATTTGCCGACGACATCGCCGAGGCCAAGACCGAGGCCATGGACGTCAAGCTCGACGATATCGAGATCAAGCGCTAAGTAACTGGCGAGCGCAGCGGGAAACACGGGCGCAGTGCTAACAAGCGGCGGTACCCCAGCGCTTCGTACCCAGGGAGGGCCGGTAAACCGACCCTCCCTTTCTTATGCCGGTAGCCAACGAACGCGAGGATGCCGGACGCCGGAACCGCTCCAAATGTAGCAACAGTACGAAAACGACAAACACCCCAACACGTCCGCCCGCCGATTTATTGCGCCGCGCAGACAATTAAACCAGCATCTTTAAACATCTGAGCAGTATAGTGACCAAAACTATCGCATAACCGCACTCTACGAATGGAGAAGTTATGACCGAACACCACGCCATCAGCCGCCGAGCATTTACGTTGGGCCTTGGACTCGCGGCGTTGTCGCCACTTGCAAGCCTGCCCGAAACCGCGGCATTGGGCATCGGCCCACGAGCGGCATTTGCAGACGACGCTGCCACAGCGTCGGTCAGCCTCGACAATTTCGTCATTCGCCTTCGCCCCGCGGGCTATTTTCGTACCGCAAGCGTTAACGAAGACGGCAACGTCATCGGCAACGTCTGCCATCTGTTTAATGACGGCACGTCCAGCAAGCTCATCCTTGAGAACGTAACGACCAAGAATGACGATACAAACTGGTATGCTATCCGCACCTTGCTCAATTTCGAAGAGCATAAAAAGACGGGCTACAGCATTTGGTCGGTCGATGGCGACTCGGACAAAGACGGAAAGGTCATCCACGTATGGAGTGGCGAGCATGACGGCAAGCCCAGTCGCTCTTTTGCGTTCGAGCGTCAATCAAACGGAACCTATATCATCCGAGACCGCACGGTCGAGAAAGAAACCGAGAAAAAAGACATTAAGTACCTGGCAATAGAATCGAACGGCGAAGACCAGGACAACAATAAGATCTGCCATAAGAGTAAGAGTAAGAGCATTCCGTGGGAGCTCGAACTTATCGGTTACGACATGAAAAAGAACGATGCCACGGTTAGCAGCCTCGACTGGATTACGTACAGCAGCTACGTCGACGGACCATGTTGGATGAAATACGTCGACGACAACAAGTTCCTCGACGAGCTGAGCATCCCGGGCACGCACGATTCGGGCACCTGCAGCGTGGACAACGACACTGAGCCCCAATCCTCGCAAGTAAAATGCCAGCAGGATTACATTCCCACGCAGCTGCTCGAAGGCATTCGCTATTTTGATATCCGTCTCGGAAAGGGCGACAACCCTGGCATCGACCATGGGATGTACTACCTGCTCAAAAAAGACGCGTACTTTTTGCATCTTTCCGATGTCATAGGCTACTTCAAAACGTTTTTGAACGAAAACCCGACAGAAGCGCTCATCATGCTTGTATCACGAGGCAACGACGAGGCTACCGACGAAAGTGTTACGACGGCTTTCGCCAAGGTTTTGGACGACAACCCCAAACTGTTCTATACGTCGAGCCGCGTTCCCACACTGGGCGAGGTGCGCGGAAAGATCGTCCTGCTACGTCGATTTGGACTCGACGGCGACAGCGTAAGCGGCCACACGTGGGGACTCGACCTCACCGAATGGGATAACAAAATCGCAGCGCACACCGACAGCAGTTCCATGTGCCTCGTCCAAGACGCGCGGGGCTTTGAAGCCGCGGGGGAAACAGGCGACAAAGAGCCCTATTGCACCAAGGTATACGCCCAGGACAAGTACAAACTCACGGGAACCGACAAGCTCAGCTGGGTCGATAATGCGCTGAAGGAAACGACCGGGCGCACGCGCAACGAGGTAGATGTCGAGGACGATAACGGGGCCAAGGAGAAAGTCCTGGAGCGTTGCTGGTCTATCAACTACACCAGCTGCACGGGCTTGTCGCACGGAGGCAATCCTTTAATATGAGAAAGCCATTGTCAATAGGCGTGTTTGTTCGAGCCCGGTTTTA
>CABRIB010000078.1 GCA_902470915.1 uncultured Collinsella sp.
AGCGTCAGATGTGTATAAGAGACAGCATCAGAGGGAATGTGCACGGAGGTAACGGTGACCTCGGCAGTGTGGTCGGCAGCGCAGCGCTGAATCGCCACGGACAGAATCTCCTGGGCGGTCTTGTGGCACTCGGCGCGAACCTGCTGCTCGGACTCGCGAATGATCGTGGCGGCCTCGTGGGTGACCTCCCCGCGAACCTTATCGAGGAGCTCCTTGTGGGCGTCCTCGCGGGTAAGGTCGGCAATACGCTCGAGCTCGGAGGTCTGCTTTGCGCAGAGCTCCTCGAGCTCACGGGAGCGCTTCTCGACCTGACCGGCCTGGCTGGACAGCTGATGCTCGCGCTTGTCGAGAGCGTCGTTGCGGCGATCGAGGGATTCCTCGCGCTGCATCACGCGGTTCTCGAGCGTACGAATCTCGTTCTTACGCTGCTTGTCCTCGGCCTCGGCCGCCTGCTTGTTCTTGATGATTTCCTCTTTAGCCTCGAGCAGAGCCTCTTTTTTGAGGGTCTCGGCCTGACGCTTAGCATCACCGATCAGGGACTCAGCCTGTGCGTGTGCCGACTGAATCTTTTCGTCGGCCTCGTGAAGACTACCCTGCTTGGCGGTGCGCATGAAGGCAATGGCGGCGATGGCACCCAAAACGATGCCAACGAGCGCTGCGATGATAGGCATGCTCACTCCTTTTTATGGATTCGTTACACAACAAAGCGAACCATCCTTACGAACGGCTCGCGACATTTGAGTAATATGGGCGCAGCTTATGCGGGTCGGATACAGATAAACATATAAACAAACTCATCACAGATGAGCACATATCACAAAGCAAATGACAGTGTTTATCGTACGTTGAACCACAACAACTGTCAAATAAATGGCCCCAGCACGGCGGCTAAAACGCGGTGAACGGCAGGACCACAAAACGCATATGCCTAAACCGCACATTCCTCGCATTCGGCATCGAGGCGTGCCTTAACGGCATCGGCGGCGATGTGATACGAGAAGCCCTTGCCCATCAAAAACCGAACCAGTTTTTCGAATCCGCGCGTCTCTGGAACACGTCGCTTGGCGAGCAGGGCTGACGCACGCGCCAAATCGTCTTCGACGGCAAAATATTCCTCGGGATAACCGGGAATGTCATCGAGCACGACATGACGACGCTTGAGCTCGGTCTCGATTTTGCGCTGTCCCCAACCACGCCGCTTGCGTTCCTCGATAAAGTACGAGCAAAAGCGGTTCTCGTCTAAAAAGCGATACTCGGTGGCGCGCTCGACGGCGAAATCAATCGCTGTCTGGTGAAAGCCGTAGCAAGCCAGCTTGTCACGGACCTCACCCGTCGCATGGTCGCGGCGCGATAACATCTCGGTCACCATGGTAAGTGCACATTTACGCTCGATGAGCTGCACCGCCTCACGAAAGTTGTCCCAATCACAGGGAAGATCTGGGCGGTTTTTGACATACAGGCGCGCGACCCGCACGGGAATCCAAATAGAACGCTCAAAACCGCCCTCAAGCTCACAATCGATATGTGCGCAAGGCTTTTTGGACGCATACCCGCTGGAGAACGAGGAGGCCGCCTTCTTATCGGGAAAGACGACCGTGGCCTCGGTCACCGTATACGACATGAGCGTAACCGCTACTCGTCGTCATCATCGAGCATGGCGGAACCATCGATGGCGTAAAGCTCGTCAAACTCCTCAGGCGCAGGCTGATCGGTCAGCTCGACCTCGGACGGAGCATCGTCATCAAACTCAAGTCCGCAGGCAAGGCGGACCTTATGCTCAATCTCGTCGGCGCAATCGGGGTGTTCGCGCAGGAAAGCCTTGGCGGCCTCGCGACCGTTGCCGAGCTTGTCCTCGCCATAGGCAAACCAGGAGCCCATCTTCTTGCAGATGCCGCACTCGACAGCCATGTCCAGAATCGAGCCTTCCTTAGAGATGCCCGTACCGTACATGATGTCGAACTCAGCAGAACGGAACGGAGCTGCCACCTTGTTCTTAACGACCTTGGCTCGCACGCGGTTACCGATAACCTCGTCCTTAAGCTTAATGCTGTCGATACGGCGAATGTCGATACGCACCGAAGAGAAGAACTTAAGGGCGCGGCCGCCCGTCGTAGTCTCGGGGTTGCCGAACATGACGCCAATCTTCTCACGCAGTTGGTTAATGAAGATGCACGTCGTGTTGGACTTGGACAGCGAGCCGGCGAGCTTGCGGAGCGCCTGGCTCATCAGGCGAGCCTGAAGACCGACCGTAGTGTCGCCGATCTCTCCCTCGATCTCGGCACGCGGGGTCAGCGCGGCGACGGAGTCGACGACGATGGCATCGATGGCGCCGGAGCGCACGAGCATGTCAACAATCTCGAGCGCCTGCTCGCCCGTATCGGGCTGGGAAATGAGCACCTCGTCGATATCCACGCCGATGCGCGCGGCATACGTGGGATCGAGCGCGTGCTCGGCATCGATAAATGCAACAACGCCACCCATTGCCTGGGCCTCGGCCAAGATCTCGAGCGAAAGCGTCGTCTTACCGGAGGACTCGGGACCGTAGATCTCGACGATTCGGCCGCGCGGCACACCGCCGATACCCAGAGCGGCATCGAGTGCCAGAGCGCCCGTAGGGATGGCCTCGACCTCGAGCTCGGGGCCACCGTCGCCGTACCTCATGATGGAACCCTGGCCGAATTTCTTCTCGATCTCGGCCTTGGTGGTGGCGATCATCTCATCGCGCTCTTTACCCGTCGTGCGAGCATGAACGGTACGTACGGGACCTGAATTCTTGGCCATGAATAGCCCTCCTCTTAATAACCTGCATCGATAATAAACGAACGGCTGTTCGTGGTCAACCGTTCAGATAAATCATATGCAGCCGACCTTTCCAAAACCCAACCAAACGCCGACCAAACACTGACCAAATGCTTGACCACAAAGGACCAAAAATGAACAAGGCAGGCAAAAATACACCTATGAACAGCACAAACGCTAAATTCTTCTGAGGTCCCTATCTCCACAATTAAGGGGCCCGGAGGCCCCTTAAAACACGTCTATTCCATAGAGTTGAGCACAAGGGCAATGCGTCCCAATGCCTCCGCGACCGCATGGGCACGAACACACGAACGGTCGCCCTCATAGTGGCAGCGCACAGAGTCCACGACCGGCACGCCCCCATCGGCGGAGCGATACGCCCAGCCAATATAGAAAGTGCCCGCCGGATCTTCCTCAGTGCCACCGCCGGGGCCGGCATAACCCGTTGCGCTCACTGCAATATCGCTCTGGTACAGCTCCAGCGAACCCGCCGCCATCTCGCGCGCGGTCTGATGCGACACCGCGGTATAGCGGTCGAGCGTCTCCTGCTCAACACCCAGAACGCGATGCTTGATCTCATCGCAATAGGTCACCGCACCGCCACGCAGCACCGCCGAGGCGCCCGGGATATCGGCAATCGTCGAGGCGATCATACCCGCCGTCAGCGACTCAGCCGTCGAAACCGTCACGCCCCGAGCGCTCGCGCGCTCGACAATATCGCGTGCGAGCTCTTCGTTATGCACGGCAATCTGCTCAAATGATTCCGTCATGCCTACCAGGACCTAGACCGAAAAGACGATCTTGCGGCAGTTCCAGAAGTACTGGGCGCCCGAGATAACGGTCAAGACAACGGCAACGGCATACAGGAAGCGCGACACCGAGTAGATGCCGAGCGTCAGCGCCACCGGGCCAAGGTGCAAGCCGGCCATAGCAAAAACGCACAGGTAACCGCAGATGGAGACCATCGTGGTTGCCGTCTTGTACTTGCCGAGCTTATCGGCCGCAACGACCACACCGGCCGCACTCGCGACCATGCGAAGGGCGCTCACCAGCAGCTCACGGAACAGGATAATGAACACCGACCACACGGTCACCGCGCCAAAATCCAAGAACAGCAGCAGGGCCGAGAACACGAGCAGCTTATCGGCGATGGGGTCCAAGAATTTACCGAAGTCGGTGATCTCATTGCGCGAACGCGCCAGATAACCGTCGACCTTATCGGTGCACGACAGGATCACATACAGAATGAAGGCAGCGGCGGCGAGCGGGCCGTCGAAGGTGCTCCAATCCGTACCGGCAACACTCGTGTGAGAAAGCGCCGACACGATCATGAACACCGGGATAAAGACGATGCGAACGCACGTCACGATGTTGGCGGGCGTCCAGACACTCGTCAGTTCCTTATTGCTCTCGTTACCCACGACGCTCTCCTACTCCACAACATGACCGATAAGCTCATAGCAGAAGCTATCGGTAAACTCGACGGTCAGAATATCGCCCACGGACGCCTCGCTGGCGTCCAAGTGGACCGCGCCATCGGAATCGGGCGCCTGGAACCAGGCATGGCCGATCAGCTCGGCGCCGTCCTCGGTTTCTTCGATACCGTCGACGATCACCTGGGCGCGCTCGCCCACATGTGCGGCGGTGGCGGCAAAACCGAGCGACTCAGCCAGGTCCATGGCCTCCTGGGCGCGCTCGAGCTTGACCTCTTCGTCGACCTGACCCTCCATCTTAGCGGCCAGGCTGCCCTCCTCCTGCGAGTAGGCAAAGACGCTCGTGTAGTCAAAGCCGACGGTGTCCATAAAGTCGATAAGGTCGCGGAACTCGTCGTCGGTCTCGGTCGGGAAGCCGACCATGGCCGTGGAGCGAATCACGATACCGGGGATGCGCTCACGAAGGTCGCGGAACAGATCCTCAAGCTCCTGGCGCGAACCGGAGCGACGCATGGCCTTGAGGATGCGCGCGTCGCAGTGCTGAACGGGGATATCGATATAGGGCAGCACCTCGGGCGTATCGCAAATCGTATCGATAAGCTCATCGGTCATGCCCTCGGGCTGCAGATAGAGCACGCGGACCCAGACGTTGTGCGGGCGCACGGCCTCGGCGACGGCACGCAGCAGCTGCGCCAGATTGCGCGGCGAGCCCTCGGCGACATCCTCGTCAGCAAAGTCGGTGCCCCAAATACCCGTGTCCTGGCCGATCAGCACGATCTCGCGCACACCGCCGGCAACCAGGTCGCGCACCTCGGAGATGATGCTCTCGGCATTGCGCGAATGATAGCGACCGCGAATATAGGGGATCATGCAGAAGCTGCAGAAGCGGTTGCAGCCATCGGAAATCTTGACGTAGGCGACAGCACCCTCGACGGTACGCTTGACCTGCGGGATATAGGCTGCGATCTCACGCTCGACACCCAACACGCCATCGATGACCGCCACGATGCCGTCCTCCTCGTCGGCCTTCACAAAGGCCGCGACCTCTGGCAGCTCGTCAGGCAGGTCGTCGCCATAGCGCGACGGCACGCACCCGCACATGACGATGGGGCAAGAACGAACGCCGTCCTGAACCTCGTTGGCGAGCTCGAGCGTGGTCTCGATGCTCTCGGACGTTGCTGAGGCGAGGAACGAGCAAGTATTGACGATGGCAATATCGGCATCCTGCGGGTCGAATGCCTCCTCGTAGCCCGCGGCGGTCAAAAGAGAACGCATGCGGTCAGTGTCAACCTCGTTCTTAGCGCACCCGAGGGTGATGTAGAGCACGGAGCCCAACGGTGTATCCATGTTGGAGAGCGGTCCTTTCGATTGATATTAGCGGTAGTTGGTGAACTGCAGCGGCTGGCCGTAGTCCTGGTCGCGCAGGAACTGGATCACGGACTGCAACGCGTCCTTCGAAGCAGAGGAAACACGCAGTTTGTCGGCCTCGATGGTCACCTTGACCTTGAGCTTTTGGTCCTTGATGTCCTTGTTGATCTTCTTGGCGGTCGCTTGGTCGATACCCTCGACGATATGGCCGAGCACGCGCACGGTGCCGCCCGATGCCGCCTGCGGAGCATCCCACGAGACGGCCTTGAGGTCGATGCCGCGCTTGATGAGCTTGGAGCTCAGCACGTCGACAATCTGCTTGGAGACAAAGTCGGCCGGGGCGTTGATCGTAAAGAGCTTGTCGCCCTTCGAAAGCTCGATCGTGGCGCCGGAATCCTTAAGGTCATAGCGCTGGGAAATCTCGCGCGTGGTCTGCTGAAAGGCGTTATCGACCTCTTGCATGTTGACCTCGGACACGACGTCGAAGCTGGAATCTTTAGCCATGATGTTTCCTTTCGCGTACGAGCGGCCTAGTAGCTATCGTACGAATTGTCGGTAGAATCGGTGGGTGTCTGACCGTCAGTTGCGGTATCGGCGCCATCCGTGGACTGGGCATCGGTACCGTCGGTGGTATCGGTACCATCGGTGGTGTCGGTACCATCAGAACTTTCACCATTCTCGGAATCAGACGTCTCCTTCTTGGGAACGGTGATCGTCACACGCGCCACGCCCGAGGTCTTGGTATCGTAACGAACCTTTTCACCGTTCTTGGTAACGGTGACATCGGAAGGCTTGGACGTGGTGATCTCGATCGAAGACTCGGGCGTGTACTCCTGCTCAAAGGGGCCAGTCGCCTGGGCGCCATAGACCGACTTGCCGTCAACCTTGACCTCAATCCACGCGGTCTTTCCCTTGGCAACGGAGACTTTGACCTTCGTGACCTCGTTCTCTTCCTTCTTGGCCGTCGTCTTGGTAGCGTCCGAATCAGTCGACTCATCCGTCGCCTCATCGGTGTCATCGTCCTCGTCGACCGTTTCGGTCTTCTTAGAAGACTTCTTGGTCGTCATCTTGGTAGCAGTGGGCGTCTCGGGCGTGTTCTCGGGCGCCGAAGATGCGCAGCCACGCAGAAGCACCACGATGAGCACAATCAACAGCAGCACAACGGCACCGATGCCGGCGTAGACGATACGCGGATCGAGCCCGTTGTTTTGAGGAGTACGTGATCCGCCGCGTCCACGACCGGAACTGCTGCGGCCGCCTCCCTGAGGCATACGACCGCGATTGCTATCGGAACGGCCGCGATAGCCGCCCTGGCCCTGAAGGCTGCGCTGACCCGAGCGGGGCGCAAGCTCACCGCGGCCTTGATAGCCACGCTGGCCCGAACGCGAAGCCGAAGAGCGCTGGCCATACGGCTGTGATTGAGAGCGAAGACGCGGCGTCACCTGCGTGGTATCGGCATCCGCATAGCCACCGCGAGAGCGTCCCATAGAGGCACCACGGTAACCGCGATCGGAATAGCCGCCGTCGCCGTAGCCGGCACGAGGGTCACGCGCCACGCCGCGGGCAGCGGGAAGTGCACGGTCCTCGGGCATCGGCGTACTGCGGAACCGGTCACGCTGTGAGCGAATCTCCTCGCCCGAACCCGTCTCGGTAATATAACCGGCCTGCTGAGGACGCTGTCCATAGCGAGTCGAACGACCGCCCTGAACCATCAGGAAGCGCCCGTTATCGACCGAGGAACGCGAATTGACGTAGCCGGCGGCGTCCTGAAAACGACCGCCCTGCTGGGACGTCTCGCGTTCGTATGCCATCAGGTCGTCAAAGTAGGCATTGACGACCTCGCGCGGATTGAGGCCCAAAAAGCGAGCATAGCTCGAAATCATGCCCTGCGCATAGCCGCGCGGCGGCATCGAGGCAAAGTTACCGGTCTCGAAAAACTCGATGATCTGCGGCCTGATTTTGATGGTGTTGGCGACCTGCTGAATGGAAAGGCCCATTCGGCGACGCTGCTCGAGCAGCATGTCACCAAAGCGTGCAGCCATCAGAATCCTCCAAACTCACGATCTTCACGTGCCATCTCGGCGTCGACAGATTCCAGCGCGGCAAGCCCCTCCTCGTCCAACAGGACCTCGCGCGGCTTGGAACCGTCGGGCGGGCCGACGACACCCTTTTCTTCCAGCATGTCCATAATACGCCCGGCACGCGCATAGCCAACCTTCAGACGACGTTGCAGGCCAGATGTGGAGCCAAGCTGCGATTCCACCACAATATGGGCGGCTTCCCAAATGAGCGGATCATCGTCTTGCGGCTCGGCTACTCCGGTGCGGACAATACCGCCGCCACCCGCCATGGACATGGAAGCGGGCGCCACGGCAGACAGAATCTCCTCGTGGTAGTCGGGCTCGCTCTGCGACTTGACGAACTCGACAATCTCGTTGATCTCATCATCCGAAACAAAGCATCCCTGAATACGGCGAGGCTTGCCCCAGTCGACCTTGGAGAACAGCATGTCGCCCAAACCGGTAAGCTTTTCGGCACCCATCTGGTCGATGATGACGCGCGAGTCGATACCCGTGGCGACGTTAAAGGCGATGCGGTTGGTGATGTTGGCCTTGATAAGGCCCGTCACCACGTTGGAGCTGGGGCGCTGCGTGGCCACGATAAGATGAATACCGGCGGCACGGCCCAGCTGGGCGATACGCACAATCGACGCCTCGACGTCCTTGCCGGCAACCATCATCAGGTCCGAAAGCTCGTCAATAATGATGACCAGGTAGGGCATCTTTTGCGGCGGGTTGTCGTAATGCTCAAACTCGCCGGCGGCCTGCTTTTCGTTGTAGGTCGAGATCTTACGCACGTTAAGGCGCTCGAAGACCTTCAGGCGACGCTCCATCTCGGACACGGCCCATTGCAGAGCGCTCGCGGCCTGCTTGGGTTCGGTAACGACCGGTACATAAAGATGCGGCAGGCCGTTATAGCCCGCAAGCTCGACGCGCTTGGGGTCGACCATGATCAAGCGAACGTCCTCGGGAAGCGCGCGCATGAGCAGGGTCGTGATGATGGAGTTGATCATCACCGACTTACCGGAACCAGTGGTACCGGCGATCAGCAGGTGGGGCATCTTGGCAAGGTCGGCGACGACCGGCGTGCCCTCGGCATCGCGCCCGATTGCGAGCTCGAGCGGACCGCCCTTCACATAGGGCAGCACGTCGCCCAGGTTGACGTTCTGGCGCTTGCGATTGGGGATCTCGATGCCCACGAGCGAGGTGCCGGGGATCGGGGCAAAGATACGCACCGACTGGGCAGCGAGCGAAAGCGCGATATCGTCCTCGAGGCTCGAGATCTTGCTCACGCGCTCGCCCTCGCCAGGTTGCAGCTTAAAGGTCGTCACCGTGGGGCCGGCGATCCAGCCGACCACGCGGGCACTGCGGCCAAACTCAAGCAACGTGGACTGAAGCGACTCGGCAGTCTGTTCCAGCTCCTTGTCAGAAGACGCGGAGGACGCCGACTGCGGGTTGGCATGCAGGATTTCGAGTGGCGGAAGCTTAAGGCCATCCTCTTCTTCGCCCTCGTTATCTGCGGCGCCGCCGTCCGCTCCCCCATCCCTAGCCGCAGCCGATCCGACAGCACTCGAGGCAGGCGCATCGGCA
>CABRIB010000079.1 GCA_902470915.1 uncultured Collinsella sp.
GATAGGAGTCCGTCTCGTGGGCTCGGAGATGTGTATAAGAGACAGCGCCAGCACGCGCTTCACCGACGGCGGCGAGTTTGGCCTGGGCGCCGAGATCGGCATCTCGACCCAAAAGCTCCACGCCCGTGGCCCCTTTGCCGCCGAGGCCCTCACCACCTACAAATACAAGCTCCGAGGCACCGGCCAGGTCCGCCCCTAAACCTACCAAAAAGGGACAGGTTTATTTTGGCAGGTTTTATCTGCGGTTTTGCCGGGTGACACGTTCGCCCGGCTTTTTTCTCCGCATACCTTTTCTGTCTTTCGGCTTGAGCCGTGGCGATATACGATAGTGACACCGTGTCCTAGCACCGACTCACCTGGAGGTATTGCCATGTCCCAGACGCTTTCCGCCGGAATCACCCGCGACCGCGCGTTTGAACTGCTTAACGAGCACAACAAAGACCCGTTCCACATCACCCACGGCGAGACGGTCGAGGGCACCATGCGCTACTTTGCGCGCGAGTTCGACCCCGAGAACGAGGAGTTTTGGGGCATCGTCGGCCTGCTGCACGACCTGGATTGGGAGGAGCATGAGGACGACCCCATGAACCACACCATCTATGCTGCCGAGATTCTTGAGGGCGAGGGCGCATCGCCCGAGCTCATTCGCGCCATCCAGACGCACACGTCCGACTTCAACACCTCGCTGCCCAAGCCCGAGCTGCAGATGGAGAAGATCCTGTTTGCCTGCGACGAGCTCACCGGCCTGATCGGTGCTGCCGTCATCATGCGCCCGAGCAAAAGCGTTATGGACTTTACGACCAAGTCGCTCAAGAAGAAGTTCAAGGACAAGCGCTTTGCCGCCGGCTGTTCGCGTGACGTGATTTCGCAGGGCGCCGAGATGCTGGGCTGGGAGCTCCCCGAGCTCTTCGACCGTACCATCGCGGCCATGCAATCCTTCGCGCCCGATCGCGATACCTTCCAGGCCTAACCTGCCAAAAAGGGACAGGTTTATTTTGGCGGGTTTTATCTGGGAAAACGCCTCCGTTTTAGCTTTAAGCTGCGGAGGCGTTTGTCGTATCTGCGGATGTCGCGGGCTGACGGCCGCCATTGCCGACCGACGGCTAGGCCGCGTTCTTGATAATCCATGTTCCCAGTCCGGTCAGCAGCTGAACCTGCTTAATCGTTAATCCTTCTTTTCGAAGCGCGAGAATCGCCTCATTGCGTAGCGCCTTAGAAATGGATTTGAGCTCCGTCGGAGCACATCCTGCGACACTCTGCACGATTGCTGTGCCAAATTCGCATAGATCTTCCTCGCGCACCTTAGCTGTTGCGCTGGGGCGATAGGGAAGCGACGGCGCACTTTCCATGAGCTGAAGGTACGAGCGAGGTGTTGGAAATAAAAAATCGACAACGCTGCCGGTGACATGCGGCCGTGACCTGGCACTCATTAGGTACTCGCGATGGCTGCTCCATGGATATTCGTGGTATGCCGCCAGTCCTGCCTTTTGGGGATTCAGATGAATGTATCGAATTGCCTCGAGTAAATATTCTTCCGACTTGATGGGCGAATCCCAAAATCGCTCCTGAAACACGTGGCCGATATGACCCGTCCGCGCATTGTACCTGCCCGCATACGATACGGCTATCGCATGCATCGCGTCGCTCTTGCGGTCGTCCGGATCGTCGATGAGCAGATGAATATGGTTTCCCATAAGGCACCAAGCGATAAGCTCAATATTGTGTTTGGGGAGGATCGCATCAAGGATCTGAAGCAAGGCGATTCGGTTCTCGGCATCGTCAAACAGCAATTGCCCTCCGTTTCCACGCAACGTGACGTGGAAATAACCGGTTGGTGACTTTGAACGAGGCTTTCTCGGCATGGTCCCTCCTTTAGCTTGAATGAGCTGAAGATACTGCATTCGGAGACCACGGTTGTCGAGATTCAGTTCACCGACTATAGCTGCTACCTGCCGAAATGTTATTGCGTTTTCAAATTGATGCTTTTAAATGGTAATTGAGCAAGACGGGCGCGCTTGTTGTTGATGTGAGCGTTGGTTGCATCGATTTTGATGGCCCTCGAGTGATGTTATCGCAAATGGACTTCATGTATTTCTGCGGCGATGGAAAAATAGCCGGGCGCTCAAAAACAAAACGGAGCACCCGGCCATTTACTAATTGTTCGTTAACGTTTGGCCAGATAAAACCTATCAAAATAAACCTGTCCCTTTTTGGCAGGTTAGTTGAGGGCGGCTTGGGCTAGGCGGGCTTCGGCGGCCTCCTCGGTGACACCAAGGGCCACGGCGAACTCCTCGATGGAGCGGCGTTTGGCCTCCTTGAGTACGCGCATGTAGTAGGAGCTGGGTTTTTTATCAGCTTCCTCGGCCTGGCGAATGCGGTGCATCATGGTCTTTGCCACGCGGACCGTCTCAGGCGCGCCCAGCTTGAGCTGCTGCTTAAAGTGTGTCTCCTCAAGTGAGCTGTTGCGCTCGGTAAAGGTGTCGCACTCCAGCTCGTCATAGTGGCTCAGCAGGTGCTCGGCATCTTGCTGCGAGATGGCGGCGTGCAAACGGTCGGCCTGCGCCACGGGGTACATGAGGATCGTCTGCGCATGTCCCTGCTTGGTCTCGAGCAGTAGCATGGGCTGCGGCGTGTCGTCCCTAAAACCGACGACGGTGCAGACTCCCTGACCCGGATGAATGACGTGTTGACCGATTGAGAACATGCTACCTCCAACTTATACGAATTTACGTATGTCTAGAATAACACGCTGACGTGCGCAAACCCTTACTTTATGCAGGAAAAGCACACAACTCTGATAGGTAAGAGTATTCGATAACAGACGCAGCTCATTCACACCTTTATACATTTTCAACGCCTGCATAATCTGCAGGCAGACCGGCATCTTTGAGTGACTCCATACAAGCTGTAGTCATTTTTGTGCATATGCAATATCTATTAGCTTTACCCTGCGACAGTGCCCGTCGCTTGTGATAGAGTGCTACAAACTCTGGCTTTTGCCCTACGAGTGACCAAGAGCTCGGGGGCTTTAACACAAGGAGGATCTATGCCCGAGAAGATTGAAGAGCTGGTACGCGCTGCGCTTGCTGCGGCCCAGGAGGCCGGCGACCTTTCCGCATTTGAACTTGACGATTGCGCTATCGAGCGACCGGCTGACACTTCTCATGGCGAGTGGACCTCTACCATGGCCCTGAAGTCCGCCAAGCTGGCCCACTGCGCCCCGCGCAAGATCGCCGAGGCCATCGTTGCCCATATGCCCGAGGACCCCGCGATCGAGAAGGTTGAGATCGCAGGCCCCGGCTTCATCAACTTCTACCTCTCCGTTGCCGTCAAGAATGCCATCTTTGGCGAGGCTCGCGAGAAGGGTATGGACTTCGCTAAGTCCAACGTCGGTGGTGGCCTGAAGACCCAGGTCGAGTTCGTCTCCGCCAACCCCGTCGGCCCCATGCACATCGGCCACGGCCGCTGGGCCGCGCTGGGCGACTCGCTCTGCCGTGTTATGGACCACGCCGGTTACGACATCCAGCGTGAGTTCTACATCAACGACCACGGCTCTCAGATGAACACCTTCGGCAACTCCATCAGCACGCGCTATATGCAGCTTGCCGACATCATCGCCAAGCAGGGCGTGGATATCGACGAGGCTCACAAGCTGCTGATCGCCGACCGCGACGCCTTTGTTGCCGACGAGAACGACGAGCATCCCGAGACCCATCCGTACCAGGACAACTTTGCCGAGACCCTGGGCAAGGACTCCTACGGCGGCGACTACATCATCGACGAGGCTGCCGAGTTCTGGCGCACCGACGGCGACAAGTGGGTCAACGCCGATCCTCAGGAGCGCATGGAGAGCTTCCGCGAGCGCGGCTATGTGAAGATGGTCGACAACATGCGTGACCTCTGCCACGCCGTCAATTGCGACTTCGATCGTTGGTTCTCCGAGCGCTCGCTGTATGTGAAGGACACCGAGGGCGAGACCGCCGGCACCTCCGCCGTCGACCGCGCCTTTGAGAAGCTCGACAAGATGGGTTACCTCTACACCAAGGACGGCGCCCTGTGGTTCCGCTCCACCGACCTGGGCGATGACAAGGACCGCGTCCTGATCAAGTCCGACGGCGAGTACACCTACTTCGCCTCCGACGTTGCCTATCACTGGGATAAGTTCCAGCGCGTCGATCACGTCATCGACATCTGGGGCGCCGACCACCACGGCTATATCGACCGCGTCCGCTGCGTCTGCGACGCTCTTGGCTATCCCGGCAAGTTTGAGGTTCTGCTGGGCCAGCTCGTCAACCTGCTGCGCAACGGCAAGCCCGTCCGTATGTCCAAGCGCAAGGGCACCATGGTGACCTTGCAGGAGCTCGTCGACGAGGTTGGCTCCGACGCCGCTCGCTACACGCTCATCTCCAAGAGCTCTAACCAGATGGTCGACTTCGACATCGAGGCCGTTAAGAAGCGCGACAACTCCAACCCGGTGTACTACGTGCAGTACGCTCACGCCCGCGTGTGCTCCATCCTGCGCCGTGCCGCCGACGTTACGCCCGAGCAGGCTGACGAGATGGGCATGAAGGCCGTCGCCGCCAAGGCCATCGGTGAGAACGTCGATTACTCGCTGCTGACCGACCCGACCGAGCTCGCCCTTTCGCGTAAGCTCAACGAGCTCACCGACCTCATCGCCAGCTGCGCTCGCGACCGCGCCCCGTTCCGTCTGACGCACTTTGCCGAGGAGCTCGCCGGCGACTTCCACAGCTTCTACGCTGCCTGCCAGGTGCTGCCGAGCGAGGGCCGTCCCGTCGACCCCGAGCTTTCGCGCGCCCGTCTGGCCGCTTGCGACGCCGTCCGCGTGACGCTCGCCCTGGTGCTCACCCTTGTTGGTGTCTCCGCTCCCGAGCAGATGTAAGCTACGGGTCATTTGACCGCGCAGGTTTGGTTTAACTGAGCCTTGAAAGCCCGATCTCCCACGGAGGTCGGGCTTTTTGCGTTTGGTGAGACTATTTAGTTTGCCGGGAAATGCTACCAAATCGCAACTATACCGGTTTACGGGGCTGAATCGCCAACTGGCGACCATGGTGCCAATAGCAAAATTAAACCCGCAGGTAGATGGCTTATTGTTTCTTGAAAATGCAGGGTATGGTTGGCTTGCAGCATTCTGGCCCCGTAATCCGGCATAGTTTTGAAAATTGTCCCTTGGGGACGGGGGAAACGGATCATTTTTGTCTCGTGGAGGGGTGGTGGGATACCGTCCGCCACGAATTGGGCTCATCTCCTACGTTTGGACGCATATCCCGAACCATGCCGAAATGTACGATATTAAAAGCGCAGGTAGCAGACTCGTTGTTTTTGAAAAAACAAGGGTATGGTCAGGGGCCCGTGGGTAAACGTAGTAGATGGGCGCGATTCGTGGCTCGGCCATTCCGGATGTCACGGTTTCACTCCTCTGACGTGACATTTCAGGCGCTTTTGAGGAGGAGTGCCCCTTTTGACTAGTCGTTTAAGAACGTCCAATGACTAAGTTGCAGGTGGCGGCGGTTGTGTTACACTAACGCTGCGTATATGACGCAAATATCTCGATACAGATCAATGATGTCCGTCGGTATTTGACGGAGCTAGACTGTTTAGCCGCCCTGAAGGTTTATGCAGGGAGCATGTGATCACAGGGCTTGAAAAGAAAGTTGAGCAAACACTGTGTCTGATCAACAGCAAGAAAACGAAATAACGACGACGCAAGCCGCTCCCGCTGCACCGGTTGTGTCGGACCAGGTCGCGGCGCCCGCGCAAGCCTCGGCTCCTGAGACGCCTACGCCTGCAACGGCTGAGAAGGCCGTTCCTGCAACGGCTGAGAAGGCCGTTCCTGCAACTGGTGAGGAGGCTGTTCCGGCAAAGCCCAAGCGCACGCGCCGCGCGGCCAAGCCTGCCGCTGACGGCGAGGAGGTCACCAAGCCCAAGCGCCGTACTACGCGCACGACACGCGCCAAGCGCACCGTTGTAGCTGACTCCTCGGCGCCGATTTCCGATGAGGTCGCGCAGGCACGTGCGTTGGCGCAGATTAGCGAGGCTCAGGTGGTGCGCGCCCGCCGTCGTGCTGCCGAGCGTGAGGCCGCGGCTCTGACCGAGCTTGCAGCTCCGTCTGTGCCTGAGACGCCTGCCGCCGACCAGCCGACCGAGAAGCCGGTACCGCGCACACGCCGACGCACGGCTGCTAAGGCCGAGCAGGTTGCCGATCAGGTAACCCCTGAGCTCACCGAGGCTTCGGTCCGTTCCGCGGCAGGGGAGGGCGCATCGCCTGCTGAGTCCGCTGCGCCTGTCGAGGCCAGCGAAGTTCCCGTTGTCGATCCGGCTTTGCGCCCGCACCGTCGCGGTCGCAAGCCCAAGGCCTTCGTCGAGGCAGAGAAGGCCGCAGCCGCAGCTGCAGCCGCTCGGGATGCTGCGGCGACCGCCGAGTCTGCAACCGCCGCCGACGCGCCCGTCCAGGATGCTACGACTTCCGAGGCTGCTCCCGCCGATGTCGAGCCCGCCGACGTCCGTCCCGGTCGCAGCCGTCGCACTGCTGCTAAGCGCACGTCCAAGGCCAAGGCTGCCAAGAAGGGTGCATCCGAGGATTCCTCCGAGACGACCGTCGATGCATCGACTGATGCCGCCGAGCCCCAGGACGTTGAACAGCCTGCGTCCGAGAAGCCCAAGCGCGGTCGCAAGAAGTCCGCTAAGGCCAAGGCGTCCGAGCAGCAGGCCGAGGCCGAGCTGCAGGGCGATTCCAAGGCCGAGGCCAGCGATGATACTGCGGCTAACGCCGATGCCGCCGCAACCGGTGGCGCCGCGCCCGCCGAGGCCGAAGACGGCACTCGTTCCAACCGTCGCCAGCACAAGCGCAACGAGGAACGCAACGAGCGCAACAACGACCGTCGCAACCGTCAGCGCGATCGCAAGCAGCGCAACAAGGAACGTAATGCCGCCCCCACCGAGCCCACGCTTTCGCGCGAGGAACTCGCGGCCATGAAGGTCGCCGAACTGCGCGAGAAGGCCAAGGAGTTCGAGATCGAGACGACCGGCAAGAAGAAGGCCGAGCTCGTCGAGGAAATCTACACCACTGCCGCGAAGGCCGAGGGCTTCCGCGACATCAAGGGCATTCTGCAGATTCGCCCGGACAGCTCCGGCATCATCCACGCCCATGGCTACATGAAGTCCAACGACGACGCCTTCGTGCCCGCCTACCTCATCCGCTCCGCGCGTCTGCGCACGGGCGACGTCATCGAGGGCTCGCTGCGTCCTTCGCGCGGCGGCGACAAGCGCGCCGGCCTCGCCAAAATCACGACCGTCAACGGTCTAGACCCCGAGCAGATTCGCAACCGTCCCAAGTTCGGTGACCTCACCCCGGTCTATCCCAACGAGCCGCTGCGCATGGAGCATGGCAAGGACTCCATTACCGGTCGCGCCATCGACATCGTGTCGCCGATCGGCAAGGGTCAGCGTGGCCTGATCGTGTCCCCGCCCAAGGCCGGCAAGACCACGATCCTCAAGAAGATCTGCCAGTCTATCTCGATTAACAACCCCGAGGTGCACCTCATCTGCCTGCTCGTCGACGAGCGCCCCGAGGAGGTCACCGATATGCAGCGCTCCATTAAGGGCGAGGTCGTGGCCTCGACCTTCGATATGCCTGCCGACAACCACACTCGCGTGGCAGAGCTTGTCATCGAGCGCGCCAAGCGCATCGTGGAGCTGGGCGGCGATGTTGTGGTGGTGCTCGACTCCATCACGCGTCTTGCCCGCGCCTACAACTTGGCGGCGCCCGCCTCAGGCCGCATCCTTTCGGGCGGCGTCGATTCGGCGGCACTGTATCCTCCCAAGCGCTTCCTGGGTGCAGCCCGTAATATCGAGAACGGTGGCTCGCTCACCATCCTGGCCTCTGCCCTCATCGACACCGGTTCCAAGATGGACGAGGTCATCTTTGAGGAGTTCAAGGGCACCGGCAACATGGAGCTTAAGCTCGATCGCGAACTGGCCGACCGCCGCATCTTCCCGGCTATCGACCCCGTTGCCTCCGGTACGCGTAACGAGGACCTGTTGGTCGACGAGCAGATGCGTCCGTTTGTCTTTGGTCTGCGTCGCATTCTTGCCGGCATGAACAACACCGAGCGCGCAGCCGCGTCGTTCATTAAGGGTCTTAAAGGCACCAACACCAACCAGGAGTTCCTGGTGCGTTCGGCCAAAAAGCACAGCGACTACGAGCAGACGTTCTAGGCTGTCATCCACGCGCAGCGATAGCCATCAATGCGATAAAGGGTCGGGGCTTGCGCCTCGGCCCTTTTCCATATCGCGTATCCGCGCTTATTTTTGACCATAAGACTGGCAAGCAGCAGGTTTCCCGTTTCAATCCGACATCGTCGCTTGCAATCGACTGGGCGGTTTCGCATAATAGCTTTTAAGCTTCGCGACGGATAACGCAGATGAAACGAACCATATACCGTTGCTTTGGGGCATAGCCCCGCTTCATCTTCTCTCGCGCAGCCAACTGAATGATGCGATTTGGGTGCTGGAAGATGGGGAGAGCTCATGGCTTCTTCTGATGCAACACAACGAGCAGTCCTTGCCGGACTTTCGTGCGGGATCGGCCTTGCCGCTCCCGTGGTTATGTATGCCGCGACGCTGCCGTTTTCGTCGGTGAACGAGACGGTCGTGGCGGGTGCGGTTCCCTTCGCCGTGGGCGCGGTGGCGGGCGTGGGTATCTATGCCGCCTCGCTGGGTATCTCCGAGTATCGTGCGCAGCGTGAAGAGCGTCTGTTCCAGCCCGATGCCATGGGCGGTGCCGCCAATCTCAATCAGCATCAAAGCGAGTTCAAGACCGCCTCGATTCCAGCTCAGCAGCAGGATGCGACTCCTTACGCTGCGACTTCTGCTTCTCAGGCTCAGGCGGAGCAGTCTACCTCGGCATTCCTTTCCGGCCTGACTGGTGCGTTCCAGCGCCGTCATGCCGATGATGGTGTCCCTACCATCGCTCGAGCCGCAGATGCCATGGACGAGGACGAGGCTTGGTCCATGATCGACAGTATGCTCGACGACGATTCGCCGGTGAGCTGCGACCCTGCACACTCGCGCGACGTCTATCAAGTCGCCATCGACGAGCTCACCAACGGCGGGCAGACCGGCTCCTTCCTGTCTCTTATACACATCTCCGAGCCCACGAGACGGACTCCTATCTC
>CABRIB010000080.1 GCA_902470915.1 uncultured Collinsella sp.
AGATAGGAGTCCGTCTCGTGGGCTCGGAGATGTGTATAAGAGACAGGATAAGAGTTTGTCATCCATCATTCGGCGAACGGCAAGACAAAGCCGCCGAGGCTTATATCCCCGACGGCATTAACCAGCGCTATCGACAAACCAAATGGATCCTGCTCGCATCAAAATGCATGCGCAAGGTCTCCCCCGCCTGTGGCAACTCCTCTACAGGCACGCTCACCTTGTTGACCTTCCACTGCAGGCGCGTGGGCGCATCGGCGCGCGGCACGTCCAGCAGCACCAGGCGCTCAAAGCGAGAATCGCTCACGCGAGCCACATGCAAGTCGTAACTGTTGCGACCCCGCTCTGCGCGATTGTCAACATGGAAGTAGCTTGCGCGAATGCCCAGGTACGCCACATCATCGGGAACCTCGCGACCCACGTTAAAGGTCATGCCCCAGTCGAGGGCCTCAACTTCTTCGTCGCCGATCTTGCGCGCCCGGCTTGTGTTCTTGCAGCCCGTCAAGCGCAGCGCCGCCAGCGTCTGCGGGCGGCGGACCACGTCCTCGACGGAGCCGACCTCCTCGACATGCCCGTCGTGCATCACGCAGATGCGCTGGCAGAGGCGGCATGCTTCGTCGATGTCGTGGCTCACATAGAGCACGGTGCGGTTGCATACATCGAACAGGTCGAGCATGTTCTGTTCGAGGGCGCTCTTAAGATAGGAATCGAGTGCGCTCATGGGCTCGTCGAACATAAAGATGCCCGGATGCGCCGCCACCATGCGTGCAAGCGCCACACGTTGCTGCTGACCGCCCGAGAGTCGCGCGGGATAGCGGTCGGCAAAATCGGCTAGGCCGAAAATGCTCAGATAGCTCTCGGCCAGCCTTTTGCGCGCGGCGGCGTCGCCCGCATCCTTTACACCGGCGCATACGTTATCGGCCACCGTCATGTTGGGAAACAGCTGATAGTTTTGGAACAACAAGGCGCATTTTCGCTCCTGGGGTGACAGGTTGATGCCAGCCGCCGAGTCAAAAAAGGTCACGCCGTTGACGACGATCTTGCCCTCGTCGGGCGTCTCCACGCCGGCAATGCAGCGCAGCGTGCAGCTCTTGCCACATCCGGAGGCACCGAGCAAGGCCACGCGCTCCTCGCCGGCCTCAAGCTGCATGTCGAGCACAAACCCGGGATAACGATTCTTAATATCCAGAACGAGCGACATGGCCTATCGACCTCCCTGTAATGCGGCATCATCGCGCATGAGCTCGGCCAGTGCCTCGCGATCGATACACAGGGCATCACCGCCCGCCGGGTCGAGTGAATCGCCCTGTCCGGCGAGATCTTTGGCCTGCTTACGTTCCGCACGGGAAAGGCCACGCTCGCGGTATTTTTGCGAATGCGCCGTGTACATGTTGATGAACAGGATGACTAGGAAGCTGAACGCTATTACGACCACGACCCAAAAGAGGGCCACCGACGTATTGCCGCCCATCCACTCAAAGTAGATGGCGATGGGAATGGTCTGCGTAATGCCGGCATAGTTGCCCGCAAAGAACAGGGTGCAGCCAAACTCGCCCATCGCGCGGGCAAAGGCGAGCACCGTGCCGGCGGCAATCGAGGGCCAGCCAAGCGGCATCATAAGCTTGGTAAAGATGCGACGCTCGGACCAGCCCAGCGTGCGCGCCGCATCGAGCATCTGCGTGTCGAGGCTCTCGAAGGCTCCGAGTGCCGTACGATAGACCAGGGGAAACGACACCACCACGGCAGAGATCACCGCCGCGGGCCACGTAAAGACAATCGAGACGCCGTGCGCGATAAGCCACTGGCCGACCCCGGTCGAACGTCCAAACAGCATAAGCAGCAAAAAGCCGCACACCGTGGGCGGCAACACCATGGGAATGGTAAAGACCGAGTCAAGCAGGCCCTTGATGCGGCTCGTCGTACCCATGGTCTTCCATGCGGCAAACAGACCCAGCGCAAACGCGATCACCAGGGCAAGACCGCTCGTTTTAATGGACACCCAAAACGGACGATAGTCGATGTCGCCCAAAAAGGAGGCCAGAGAGGTCAAGGGCCCCTGCTCATCCCGCAACACGACAGACGATGCTTCTACCATGTGAGCGCTATCAAGCCAACGCGCGCCGCCCTTGGCATCACCCGAGGCTGATGCAATCACCACATAACGGTCCCCATCCGCACCGCGCTCGTCAAAGCCATAGGTATACCCGCCGGCATCAAACGTTGTTTCCGCCGTCACATACCAAGGAAGATCCACGTCCCTTAGCTGCGCACCTCCCATGCAGTTTGCGCTGTCGAGCTCACAGACGAGGGCCTTGAGACCCGATACGCACTCGTTGTCCTGCGGATCCAATCCATACTTCTCGACCGCCTTGGGCGATATCCACACCACAACGCGATCGGCAGCAGGCGCCACCACAAGGTCCACGTCCTCGTCAACGGGAAACCGGTAGCCCTCAGGCTGGCCCTCCATGGCACGAGCGGTCCCCCTGGCCAACCGCTCAAAACCCTCGATCCCATAGGAAAGCCCATGAGCGGTCGCAGCAACCTGGGCCCCGTCCTCAGTGTCCCCAGCAAACGCAAATCCCGGCACCCAGCAAAGCGCGAAGGTCAAAGCACAGGCGACAAGCATGCGGACTCTATTAAGCACGAAAAGCTCCAAGCGAATACAAGGACGGAGTGAAACATAAAACGATGGAATTATCGCGCCAAGCCGCTCTACGCGGAAAGCTCAAAGCCGTACTTGGCCCAAATCTTCTGGGCTTTCTTGTTGGTCAGGCAGAAGTCGATGAACGCCTTGGCCTCGTCGGCGTGCTCGGAGCTCTCGGCAACGGCACCCGGATACACGATGGGCTTGTGCGAATCCTCGGGACACACGAAGGCCTCCTCGATGCCGTCGTAGCGGAAAATATCGGAGCTGTAGACAAAACCGGCCACGCAGTCGCCCGTAGAGACGTAGGCGGCAGCGGTGCCGACCTTATCGGCCAGGGCCACCTTGTCGGCGAGTTCGGGCGCATACTCGCCGTCGTCACCCTCGGTGCCGGTGTAGAGGCCCACGGAGGCCAGGGCCTGGTTGGCATATTTGCCGGCGGGAACAGTCTTAGCGTCGCCAATGGCGATCTTGCCGTCCAGATTCGCGACGTCGGCGATGGCCTCGACCTTAGTATCGGAGCCCTCGGCGCGAATGATCACGAGGTCGTTGACGAACATGTCCTCACGCGTGTCGGCATCGACGAGCTCGGCGGCTTCGGCGTCGTCCATGGTGCCCTTGGAGGCCGTGATGAGCACGTCGACGGCGGCACCGGCGCGCATCTGCTCGACAAGGTCGCCAGACGCCTTAAACTGCGTGTCGGCAAACGTGGTGCCGGTCTGCTCGGTGTAGAGCTCCTGAACCTCGGGCAGAGCTTTCTCGAGCGAGTTAGCGGCAAAGACCTGCAGCTCGACAGCCTTCTTCTTAGAGGAAGACTTGACGGAGCCGGCATCGGAACCAGCGGGCTCGGACGTCTTGTTGCCCGAGCAGCCGGCAAGGCCAAGGCCGGCGGCAGCGGCAGCAGAAAGCGAGACAAAACCGCGGCGTGAAACCATATCGAACATATTCAACCCTTTCGAACGCTATGCCCGGGCACCCCGCCACAGGCTTTAATCTGCAATCAGATTATACTTCCGTGCGAATAATGGTAGTGAGAAATTATTCTCGCTAGAGAATATAGATTCGAGGTACCGTACCCCTCGGCGTCGCTTCGGCGGAAAACAAAGGCGGAGCGACCGATAAGGTCGCCCCGCCGCAGGTAAACCGCTTAGTTGGTATGTCCGCCGCCCGCTGTCATCTGAGCCGCATGCTCCAGCTGGTCTGCTATGGCCTCCCAGCTTTCGCGGGCGGCCTTCGTAGAACCGGGAAAGTTTACGACAAGTGTATGACCTCGTTGCATGCAAATAGCGCGCGAGAGCATGGCGCGGCGCGTCTTGGTCATCGAGTACGCGCGAATCGCCTCTGCAATACCCGGCACATCGCGGTCGCAGACGGCACGCGTCGCCTCGGGCGTCACATCGCGCATCGAAAGCCCCGTGCCGCCGCAGGTGAGCACGACATTGGCGTGGCACTCATCGGCGGCTTCCACAATGGCATCACCGATCTCGCTGACGTCGTCGCGCACGACCACATGTGAGGAGACCGTCCAGTCCTGCGCCTCGATAAGCTCCTCGAGCGCGGCTCCAGCCTCGTCCTGAGCAAGATCGCGTGTGTCCGAGCACGTCACAATCGAAATCTTCAACTCCATAGCGATCCTCCTATAGCACCGTTCCCTCAGGCAGGTCGACACGCACGACGTCCACGACATCTCCCGCCTTGAGCTCGCACGGTCCTTCGTCAATACGCAGCAGGCAGTTGGCCCGCTGCATCGTGCCGAGCAGCGCCGAATTCTGCGTCTTGGCCTCGGTCACCAACAGCTCACCGGTCTCGGGGTCGCGCAAAACCGTGGCGCGATCGAAGAAGCGTCGGTCCTGGCGCTTTTTCACACCGTGCGTGAGCGTCGCCTGCTGCACGGGACGCGCGCCCTCGGCAAAGCCGCGCATCTTACGAATCGCCGGGCGGGCGAGCATCTCAAAGCCCACATACGCCGCGGCCGGATTGCCTGAAAGCCCCAGGTAAGGCTTACCCCCGAGCAAGCCAAACGTAATGGCCTTGCCGGGACGCATCGAGATCCGATCGAACAGAACCTCGCCCTCGCGCTTGACCAGCGCCGTCACATAGTCGTAATCGCCCGCCGAGGCGCCACCGCTCGTAATGACAAAATCGCACTCCTGCACGGCACGATGTACGAGCTCGGCAATCGCCTGTTCATCATCGGGAGCGATGCCGTAGAACACGGGCTCGGCTCCTGCATCGAGCGCCTCGGCCATCAGCGCCGAGGAGTTGGAATCGCGAATCTGACCGCGTGCCGGTACCCTACTCGGTGCGACCAGTTCCGTGCCCAGCGAGATGATGCCCACGCGCGGGGCAGCGTGCACCTTCACGCTCGCGTATCCGGCGCTTGCCAGCAAGCCGGCGCCGGCCGGAGCCACGACCTCGCCGGCGTGCATCACAACATCGCCGGCATGGGCCTCCTCGGCAGCCGAGCGAACGTTCTCCCCTACCTTGGCAGGCGCCGAGAAGCGAACGTGCGAGCCCTCGTTGCCATCGCCATCGAGAACGTCGACGATCTCGTACTTCACCACGGCATCGGCACCTTCGGGTACTGGCGCGCCTGTCATAATGCGGACCGTCTCGCCCGCGCCGATTGCGCCCTCAAACACATGGCCCGCGGCCTCGTGTCCGATAACGTCGAGCGTCACCGGCGCCTCGCCAGATGCCTGCGCCAAGTCCGCCGAGCGCACGGCATATCCGTCCATAGCGCTGTTGGCAAACGGCGAGATGTCGATATCGGCCACCGCGTCCTCGGCCAAGGGAAGACCGGCGGCCTGCCACACGGGAATCTCGATGAGATCCGTCGGAGCAACGTGCGACAGGACAATCGACTGCGCGTCCTCCAGTGGAATGAGTTTCTCTGCCATATGCACCTCTTAATGCCACGGCGCACAACAGGGGCGCCGATTCTTTATGCTTTTCTCAGTATAATCCCCCGATGCACGGCCGCGACTCGGTCTGTACCCGCAAATACACCTGTCGGTTGCAGGCCGCGAAACAGAATGGAAACCAACCCACCGGCTCGTCGCGTTTACCGCGTTTTATAATGCTTGCGTTGCAACCTAAAAGAGGAACGTATGGCTCATAACGACAAAACCGAAAGCGCAAACGAAACGCAGGATCATTCCCAGCCGCTCGACGACGGCGGCTTTTTCTCCCTGAACGACGTCATCATGGCAGGCAGACATCAGCTCACTCGCTCCGAGCATCTCTTAGCTGCCGACACGCGCCGCAACGTCCGCAACCTACTCGTGAGCGCCAAGTTGCTCGTGCTCGTCGTCACCGTATCGCTCGCCATGGGCGTTGCCGCTTGGGCGTTTTTGGCCTCGTTGAATATCGCCACCGACTATCGCGAGCACCATGCGTGGATTTACGCACTGCTTCCCGTTGTGGGCGTTGCCACCGCATGGGTGTACAAAAACCACGGTCTTGCCGCCAAACGCGGTAACAACCTGGTCATCGACTCCGCTCTGGGCACACGCCTCATCCATATGCGCATGGCCGTCCTCACCTTCGTCTGCTCCACGCTCACGCACCTAACGGGCGGATCGGCCGGTCGCGAGGGAGCTGCAGTGCAGATTGGCGGCACCATCGCCAGCAACATCTCGAGCCTCGCCCACCTCAAAAAGCATGACCACCACGACCTCATGCTCGCCGGCATCTCGTCGGCCTTTGGCGCCGTATTCGGTTCGCCCCTTGCCGGAGCTTTCTTTGGCATGGAGATGTGCTTTATCGGCAAGATCGACTACACCGCGGGCATCTACTGCCTGGTCGCCTCGTTTACCGGCTACTTTACATCACTCGCCCTGGGTACCGAGTACGAGGCGAATGTTATCGCCAGCGTTCCCAACATGACACCACGGACGGTTGTCATCGTTGTTATCAGCGCCATTATCTTCGGTCTGACGGCACGCCTCTTTGCCTGGTCAGTTCGAACCGTCAAGAGCCTGTACGGTCGCTTTATCACCAATTACCTCGTTCGCGCACTCATAGGCGCACTCGTGGTTTTGGCCGCCTATGCCCTTCTCGACGCCTGGGACTACGCCGGCCTTTCCACGTGGCTTTCCGACGCCGGATTTGCCGGCAACACCACCCTGGCAGACGCAGCCATCAAGTTGGTCGTCACAGCGCTTACCCTGGGTGCGGGCTTCCAAGGCGGCGAGGTCACGCCCCTGTTTGGCATCGGTGCGGCGCTCGGCGGCTGGATCGGTTGCCTCGTCGGAATCGACCCCAGTTTTCTGGCGGCTCTCGGCATGCTCGGCGTGTTCTGTGCCGGCCTCAACGTGCCCATCACCACCTGCATGATGGCCATCGACCTGTTCCACGGCACGGCAGCCGGGTTCTTTGTCATCGTGGCCTTTATCAGCTACCTAACTGCCGGACACCGCGGCGTGTACCCCGCCCAGCGCATCATCTCGCCCAAGCGCCGTTCGCTTATTGTGGATGAGGGCGGTACGGTAGCGGATGCTATCGAGCGCCACAACGACCTGATAGAGTAGACGTAAGTATTCGACGTGCAGCCACAATCGGGGGCAATTCGACCTGAGCGCGACCGCACCGTCACGTCATACGCCGGGAGTCGCCCCATGCACGCAACTGATTTTGGCCGCACGCTCATCATCGCCAACCCAGCCGCCCAGTCGGGTGCGGCGCACGAAGTTGCCGAGCGCCTGCAACGCTTTTTGGACATGACTGCACGCGCATCCCAGTTTGACTTGGTGCTAACCGAGCGCATGGGACACGCCAAGGAGCTGGCCGCACAGGCCCAGGGCTATCGCACCGTTATCGCCCTTGGCGGCGACGGCGTGATTCACGAGGTCGTCAACGGGCTTATGACGCAAGAGGAGGACACCCGCCCCGCTCTTGCCATCCTACCCGTGGGCTCTGGCAACGATTTTGCCCAAACGCTCGGTATCGAAGATTTCTCCGGTAAGGATTTTGGCGCGCTGCTCACCTGTGAGCTGCAGCGTCAAGACATCGGGCGCATTCGCTCGTGGAGCCCTGCGAGCGGCAGCGGCGAGGCTACCGTTGAGTACTACGACCAGACGCTCTCGGTCGGCATCGATGCCGCCATCGGCCTGGGCACCACCGAGCTGCGCAAAAAGACGGGCCTCGCCGGCGCTCCGCTCTACACCCTATCGGGACTTGAGCAGTTTGGCCTGCGCTATCGCAACTACCCCATGACCATCAGCTTTGATGGCGCGCCCGCCGAACGCGTGAGGGCGATCATCATGGCGATTCAGCTGGGTCCTACGTATGGCTCGGGCTATCGCATCTGCCCCGATGCCGACCCCTGTGACGGCACACTCGACGTCTGCTACGCCTGCGGCCCCGTCCCTCGCGCGGTTGCCCTGCCCATGTTCCTTTCGGCCAAAGACGGCCACCACACCAAGCTGCCACCGGTTCGCATGCGCCGTTGCCGCCATGCCGAGCTTACCTTTGAGGAGCCCGACTACCCCATTCAGGCCGACGGCGAGCCCGTTGTCGCCTCGCGCATCGAGGTCGACGTCCTCAGCGGCGCCCTCCACGTCTGGCACCCCACCCGCTAACCCCACCTAAGTTGCGGTGAAATAGGGACTGTTTATGCAGCTAAAGCCGCAAAACAATCCCTATTTCACCGCAACTTATGAGGAAGCTATTCGTCGCTGCCCGGCTTGCGACGGTTGGCCTTTTTAATGGCGTTGAAGTGCTTGTCATTGAGCCTGCGCTGGCGAGAGCGCTGAGGCACCTTGGTCTTTACGCGCCGGCGCGGTGGACGCCCGCGACGCCCAAGCTCAGCGCGCAGCTTACGCAGGCAGCTACTACGGTTTTGGAACTGACTGCGGCTCTCGCGCGCCGTCACGGTAATCCCCGAAGGGATATGCTTCATGCGCACCGCCGAGTCCGTCGTGTTCACGCCCTGTCCGCCCGGACCCGTCGCGCGAAACACCTGTACCTCGCAATCGCGCGCCAGCTCCTCGACCGACATCTCGGCATAGCGCGCATACTCACGCCATCCCATCGTGTTCTCATCCATATCAACACCTCCCCTCATACAAAAAATGTGACAAAGGGAAAGTCCCTTTGTCACATCGCATACCAATCGCTTGTGTTGCGCGCTTAAGCGAAGGTGATCTCGCCGGTCTCGCAGTCCATATCGGCGATACGGGCCAGGCTCTCGACGCGGAAGCCGCGCTCGCGGAGCTTATCGCCACCGCCCTGGAAGCCCTTCTCCACCGCAATGCCAATACCGGACACCTCGGCACCCGCAGCCTCGCAGATCTTGATAAGACCCTCGAGCGCGCAGCCGTTGGCCAAAAAGTCGTCGATGATCAGGACCTTGTCGCCCTCGGACAGGAAACGCTTACCCACAATGACCTGTCTCTTATACACATCTCCGAGCCCACGAGACGGACTCCTATCT
>CABRIB010000081.1 GCA_902470915.1 uncultured Collinsella sp.
AGCCCCCGTCCCGGCGAGCCGGGCGGCCTTCGGGGACACCCCCTATTTCGCTGTGCGCGCGGAGCCCTCCGTATGCGCCTAGACAGAGTTGGGGAACCCCGCCGAAGGAATGGAGTGCGGGCCGGCAGAACGGTATCCGCGGATATGAGACTGAGCCGAAGGCGTCGACGACATGCCGGGGGCGGACCGGGACGGGTTAACGGCAGGCCCCGCCGACCGATTGCAAGCGGTCGGCGGGGCCATTGTGGCTCTTGACAGCGGATTGGGTCATATGAGCGAACGGCCCTCAAACCTAAGTGAGTAGACTATTTTGCAATAGCCAAGCACAGCCCGCATAGCGAAACATAAAACCGCAGGTAGAACCCTTGCGCAAAAGCCATGTGCTCGCAATATCGCAAAAAGTCTACTCACTTAGCTAGCGACTACACTAAACGGCTGGGCAGAACGCCCATTTCCTGCATTTTCTCGCGCGCTGGCACCCCGCGCCGCCGCTACGCCATAATAGTTGGCGGACAATCGCGAGAGAAAGCAACCATATGGCACAGACCACGACAGATACCGCCGCCAGCACCGTCTCCGGCGCCGGCGCTGCCAGCTCATTCTCGGGCGGCACGGGAACCGAAGCCGAGTTTGGCTCGCTCGGCGCGCTCTCCCCCACCTGGTGGGAGCCCGAGGACGGCAGCGAGCCCGAGCCATGGCTCACGCCCGATCAAGCCTTCGAACGCTTCTTTGAATGGACGAGCGATCGCGGCATTGAGCTGTGGGACCACCAAGAAGAGGCCCTCATGGACCTGGCCGCCGGCGATCACATCATTTTAGGCACACCGACCGGATCGGGTAAATCGCTCGTCGCGCTGGGCATGCTCTTTATGGGCATGGCGCAGGGCAAGCGCTGCTATTACACGGCCCCCATCAAGGCCCTGGTCAGCGAAAAGTTCTTCGACCTGGTACAAGTACTCGGCCGCGATAACGTCGGCATGATCACCGGCGATACGCATATCAATACCAAGGCACCCGTCATCTGCTGCACGGCCGAAATCCTTGCCAACGATGCGCTACGCGAGGGCGAGGACGCCGATGTGGGCTGCGTAGCCATGGATGAGTTCCACTACTTTGCCGACCCCGACCGCGGCTGGGCATGGCAGGTGCCGCTGCTCACCCTGCCCCACACGCAGTTTATGCTCATGAGTGCCACGCTCGGCGATGTCACCGCCATCGCCGCCTCGCTCGAGGAGCACACCGGCGCTGCTTGCGACCTGGTTGTCGACGCCCCGCGCCCTGTTCCGCTGAGCTACGACTATGTGACGACCTCCCTCGAGGGCACCGTCGAGCTCGCTATGCGCCGCGGAGAGGCCCCACTCTACATCGTGCACTTTAGTCAGGACGCCGCGCTTGCCACGGCACAGTCGCTTGCCAACTTTGGCATCGCTAGCAAGGAGCAGCGCGAGGCCATTAAGGAAGCTGCCAAAGGCACGAGTTTCTCCACCGCCTTCGGCAAGATTCTCAAGCGCCTGCTCGGCTGCGGCGTCGGCGTGCACCACGCCGGTATGCTGCCGCGCTATCGCCTACTGGTTGAGCGCCTGGCGCAGCAGGGCCTGCTGCCCGTCATCTGCGGCACCGACACGCTCGGCGTCGGCATCAACGTGCCCATCCACACCGTGGTGCTCACCGCGCTCACCAAGTTCGACGGTTACAAGATGCGTCGTCTGCGCGCCCGCGAGTTCCACCAGATTGCCGGTCGCGCCGGCCGCTCGGGCTTTGACACCGAGGGTATGGTAATTGCCGAGGCGCCGGAGCACGAGATCGAAAACGCCAAGCTTATGGCCAAAGCGGGCGACGACCCCAAAAAACTCCGTAAGATTAAAAAGAAAAAGGCCCCCGAGGGCTTTGTCACCTGGAACAAGCAGACCTTTGAGCGCCTGATCGAGACGCAGCCCGAGACGCTCAAGCCGCGCCTGCGCATCACGCACTCCATGGTGATTAGCGTGGTCGAGCAGGGCGGCGATGCCCGAACCCGCGTACACGACCTCATCGAGACGAGCCTGCAGACTCCCGAGGAAAAGGCTAAGCTCGAGGTTCGCGCCGACGAAATCTTCGCCACGCTCATCGATTCCGGCGTCGTCGTTCGCACCGAGGTGCCGCCCGCGCCTGACGCCCCGGCTGACGCCGCACCAGACATCGATTATGCGCTGACGGTCGATCTACCCGAGGACTTCGCGCTCGATCAGCCACTCTCGCCGTTCTTGCTTGCCGCATTGGAACTGCTCGACCCCGAGAGCGAGACCTATACCATGGATCTGATCTCGATGGTCGAGGCAACGCTCGAGGATCCCAAACAGGTGCTGCGTGCACAGGAGCGCGCCGCGCGCGACCGCGCGATGGCAGAAATGAAGGCTGACGGCGTCGAATATGAGGAGCGCTTGGAGCGCATTCAAGACGTCACGTACGAAAAGCCGCTCGAGGATTTGCTCGACGCCGCCTTTGACAAGTACTGCCAGGAAGTGCCCTGGGCAAACGACTACCAGCTCTCTCCCAAGAGCGTCCTGCGCGATATGCTGGAAAGCGCGAGCGATTTTAAGGGTTACATTCAAAAGCTCGGCATCGCCCGCTCCGAGGGCATTTTGCTGCGCTACCTAGCAGAGGCCTACCGTTCACTCGACCGCACCGTGCCCATCGAGAAGCGCGACGAGCGCCTGCGCGACATTATCTCGTGGCTGGGCTTTGTGGTGCGCTCGGTGGACTCGAGCCTGGTGGATGAGTGGGAGAACGCCGGCAACCCCGCTGCACTCGACGCCGCACCGCCGCAGGGCATCGACGAGGTCGTTGCGGACCGTCGCGGCTGCACGCTGTTGGTGCGCAACGCACTCTTCCGCCGCGTGACCCTTGCCGCTCGCGAGCACGTTCGCGACCTGGGCGAGCTCGACGACGACTGGGGCATGAGCGAAATCCGCTGGCAAAAGGCGCTCGATGCTTACCACGAGCAGCACGAAGAAATCCTCACCGACGGAGATGCCCGCAGCGCCGCGATGTTTTCCATTGACGAGTCCGACGAGAAGACCGCGCACGTATGGCACGTGCACCAGATCTTTGCCGACGAGGATGGCGACCACGATTTTGGCATCATGGGCGATGTCGATCTGGACGCCACGCAAGACGGCGGCGAGGTCATCTTCAAAAACTACCGCGTCGGCTTTATCGAGGACCTGCTCGAGAACTAGCCGACCATACTGGAACGAAACGGGGCCGCTGGCAACATCGCCAGCGGCCCCACTTTTGCACTATATGCTATGCCTTACTCGGCATCCTCGACCTCATATGAATCCGCCTCGGCGGGCTCATCGTTTGCCTCCGCCGCAGCCCCGCGCGCCTCGTCAAACGCCGCCTTCATGGTCTTGTTGCCCCACGTGAGCTTGCGAATGGTAAGATCGTCGGCCTTCTTGTTGGCTAGGCGCAGATTGTTCTCGGAGGACAGCAACGCCTCCTTGGTTTTCTGCAGATGGCTAATCGTCTTGTCGATCTCATCGATTGCCGTTTGGAACTTGCGGCTCGCAATCTCGTAGTTGCGGCCGAAATCATTCTTGAACTTCTCCATCTTGGCTTCGAAGTTCGTGACGTCGATGTTCTGCTGTTTGTACTCCGCCAGCTCCTGCTTATAGCGCAGCGAACCCATGGCAGCGTTACGAAGAAGTGTAATCATGGGAATGAAGAACTGCGGGCGGATCACGTACATCTTCTCGTAGCGATAGCTCACGTCGACTATCCCTGCGTTATAGAGCTCGCTCTCGGGTTCCAGCAGGGTGCAGAGCACCGCGTACTCACAGCCTTTCTGGCGACGATCGTGATCGAGTTTCTTAAAGAAGTCCTCGTTTTTATGCTTGGTCGCGGTCTCATCGTTCTCGTTTTTCATCTCGAACATAATCGAAATGACCTCGTTGCCGCTCGCGTCGCACTCGCGGAAGATAAAGTCGCCCTTGGTACCCTCGGACGCATCGTTATCTTTCTCGAAGTACGCGTTAGGAAATGCCGTCATGCGCAGACGGTTAAACTCGGTCTCGCAGTGCTGCTCGAGCGACTCGCCCACCATCTTGGTGGACAGGCGGACCTTCATGTCCTTAAGGCGCTCAATCTCTTCATCCTTGTAGCGAATCAGGTCATCGCTCGCGCGCTTGGCCTGCGCAAGCTCGAGCTCGTGTGCCGCCTTGGCCTGCTCCTCGCGAGAATCGCGCACCGCCAGCTCGCTCGTTAGCTTGGCACGTGCCTCATCGCGCTCTCGTTCCGCCGCGGCGACCGCCTCTGACAGGTTCATTTTTGCCATCAGTTCCTGCTCGCGCAGCTGGGCACGCAGGCCCTCGGCCTCTTGCTCGGACTGAGCCTTTGCGGCGGAAAACTTCTCTTGCACCTTCGCGCGATAGTCAGCAAGCGCGCGCTCGGCCTCGCTGCGAGCGGCATCGAGCTCACGCTGCGACTCTGCCGCGGCAGCGGCAAGCGCCATCTCCTGGGCCTTGTCCGCCGCGGCAAGCCTGGCCTGCAGCTCGGCAATCTGAGCGTCGCGTGCAGCTAAATCGTTTTGAGCAGCGTTGCGCGCCGCCGACTCGGCAAGCTTTGCTTCGTCATCTTTGCGCCCAAGCTGCGCACGCAGGCTATCAATCTCACGCTGGAGTTCGGCATTCTCTTTTTGAGCATTGGCTCGTGCCTCAACCGCCGCGCGCTGGCTTGCACTCTCGCGCTCTGCGGCAGCGCCCTCGAGCTTAGCGCGCAGCTCGGCAAGCTCAGCATCGCGCTTGGCAACCTCTTGCGCCAGTTTCTGATCCGCAGTGTTCTTCTGCTCGACAAGCTGGGCATTGCGCTGAGACTCTGCCTGTTGCAAGGCAGCCGTCGAACGCGAGCGCTCAAGCTCCAGCGCCTGCTCACCCTCACGCTGGACTGCCTTCACACGCTCATCCAGGTCGCGCGAGAACTCGGCATCGCGCACCTGCTTGACGATATCCGCATAGCCGGATGCATCGACCTTAAAAACTTCGCCGCAATGCGGGCACTTGATCTCGTTCATAGCAGCTCCTCGATGGACGCAAATATCAACCGGCTACACTCTACCGCGCCGCGCGGACAAAAAAGGCGCCGCCGCCATAATGGCAACGGCGCCAGAACCACCACAAAGGTGCCTGTCCCCTTTGTGGTGGCTCTGGCGCCCTATAACCCAAAGAAGCTAAGAATCTGATCACGGCTTACGGGCTTGTAATCGTTGGCATCGAGACCGACATCGTAGCGAAAGATAGGGCGCTCGCGATCGCGGTTGCGCACGTTGGTGCGGTCTCCCCTGCTGTGGATATGCCCGTGCAGCATGACGGCGCCACGCGCCTTGCCGTTCCAGCTGAGCATGGGGTAATGGCTCAACACCAGGCGATGGCCCTTGGCATAGCCGGGAGCAATCTCCAGGTAATCGCGCACGTCTTCCCAAATCTGCGGTACGTCGGGATCTTCCCAGTCGCCGTCATGGTTACCACGGATGAGCGTCACGTTCTGACATTCGATACGCTCGCGCAGACGCACCGCCTCCGCCAGGGGCAAACGATAGGTAAAGTCTCCCAAGATATAGAGACGGTCGTCCGCCGCCACGCACTCATTGACGGCATCGATGACCTTGCGGTTCATCTCCTCGACCGAATCAAACGGCCGATCCATATCGTGCAAGATATTCGTATCGCCCAGGTGCAGGTCGGCGGTAAACCACATCATCGTCTCTGTCCTCATTTCGCAACGTGTTCAACTCGTGCTAAGTATACAGACGCAGCGATGTGGCGGTTATCCAAAGAGCCCGCCGAACAGTCCGCGGCGGCGTTTGTCTTTCTTTTTCGACGCATCACTCTGGGCGTTCTTGCCCTGCCGCATCTTACGGTCCTGTTCCAGCTCATCGTCATCGAGTAGCACATCCCACTCAAACGGATCATCTGCCAGATCAAACAGGTCATCGTCGTCAAACATGGCAGCTTCCCTTACCGACTAGCGAGCATCCACCACATAGAGCCCAACGCGCACCTGATGCCACGGGCTGCGCTCGGGGGCAACCTGTTGCACACGGGCCTCAAATACGTCCTCGTGGCCGTAATACATCATCAAGGACAGTGGGCCGACCTCGTTTCCTGGAACGTAGCCAAGTTTGGTCTTGCCATAGTAAATCGCAACTGCCTCGGGGTCATGGGGATTATCGCGCTCGGCGCACAGTGTCAGTTTATCGCCCGCTTTAAGATCGCCCAGGACCAAGGTGCCATCGGCATATTGAAATCCTGCGATATGAAACGACAGAAGAACACGTGAAGGCTCGTACATAGCAGCTCCCCTAACGGCCGGATAAACCGGTGTTTAACCTTATTGAGAAGTCTACGGGTCCGTGCGGACACAAATTCGCCCCACCCGCGCCTTTTCGACCGTTTGTCGCTACGCCATCTGATTCTAATGCACAAACATGCGCACGAACTTGTGCTTCCAGCTTGCGTAAGGAGCGTAGCGGAATGGCACGTCCAGCCACGTTGCCTTATTCACGATGCTCTTCTTGTGGCTAAACGTATCGAAGCTCTCGCGTCCATGGTACTGCCCCATACCGCTCGCTCCCATGCCGCCAAAGCCCATATGGCTCGTAGCCAAGTGCATGATGGTGTCGTTGACGCAGCCGCCGCCAAAGGGCACGTAGCGCACAAAGCGTTGCTGAACCGAACGGTCCTGGCTAAAGATATACAGGGCCAGCGGCGTCGGACGATCCGTAATAAACGCTTCGGCCTCGTCAAGGCTCTCAAACGTCAGCACTGGCAAAATGGGGCCGAAGATCTCCTCCTGCATCACGGCGTCATCGGGGGACACGCCGTCCAAAATCGTCGGCTCGATCTTGAGCGAGGCCTCGCGCGCGGTACCTCCAAGCACGACCTTATCGGGATCGATCAGCCCGCGCACGCGCGCAAAATGCTTGGCGTTGACAATATGACCGTAGCCCTCGTTATCGAGCGGATACTCGCCAAACATACGGCGGACCTCCTCCTTGATGAGGCCCAGCAGCTCGTCGTGCACGCGCGTATCGACCAGCAGGTAGTCGGGCGCCACGCAGGTCTGCCCCACGTTGAGCCATTTACCAAAGGCGATACGCCGTGCCGCAACCTTCAAGTTTGCCGTCGCATCCACGATGCAGGGACTCTTTCCGCCCAGCTCAAGCGTCACAGGCGTAAGGTTTTTACTTGCGCGCTCCATAACGAGTTTGCCGACCGGAACGCTACCGGTAAAGAAGATCTTGTCCCAGTGCTCATCGAGCAGCGCTTCGTTCTCGGCGCGCCCGCCCTCGACAACCGTCACCAGGCGCGGATCAAATGTCTCTTCACAGATTTGCCTGAGCACCGCGCTCGATGCCGGAGCATAGGCGCTCGGCTTGATGACCACGGTATTGCCCGCGGCAAGGGCGCCAGCGAGCGGCTCGAGCGTCAGCAAAAACGGATAGTTCCAGGGCGCCATGATGAGCGTGACGCCATAGGGCACGGTTTGCGTTTTGCACACGCTCACGGCGTTAGCGAGGTCGCACGGACGCAGGCGCGGACGACTCCATCGAACCACGTGAGCGATCTGATGTCGAATCTCGGAAAGCGATGTGCCAATCTCGCACATATAGGCCTCGTCATGCGACTTTCCCAAATCGGTCTTGAGCGCATGAGCGATATCGGCCTCGTGGGCCCGCACCGCATCGCGTAAACTCACGAGCGCGCGACGTCGAGCATCGACATCAAACGTGGCGTGCGTCTTAAAGTAGGCGCGCTGATCGCCGACGATGCGCGCAATTTCCTCGGTGTTCATGGACCCTCCTAATTCTCGTCCTCAAACATACCACCTGCAACGACCTCGTACATATGCTCGAGCTCCAAGCGGTCCATTAGAAGCGGAACGGGGTATAGCGGATTGGCCTCGGCATCGGCATGCACCGCCATCTCGGGAATGTCAGAGCGGCGAATGCCCAAGACATATTTGGGGATTCCCAGGGCCTCGTTCATGCGGTCGACCCAATCGATAAAGGCCTCGGCCGCAAGACTGTCCTGCGCGGTAGCCGGCGCAATGCCCGCCATGCGAGCAAGATCGGCAAGCTTGGGGGCGGCGGCGTCACCATAAGCGCGAAGCATGTGCGGCAGGATGATAGCGTTGGCCAAGCCGTGCGGAATCCCGTAACGCCCACCCAAGCTGTGTGCGATGGCGTGAACGTATCCAACATAGGAGCGGGTAAACGCAACGCCCGCCTTATACGCCGCCGAAAGCATATTGCGACGCGCACGCATGTCGTCGCCATGCTCATAGGCCTCGAGCAAATTGTCGTGGATGAGCTGCACCGCCTGTCGCGCCATCTTACGCGTATAGGGCGTGGTGCTTCGCCCGATAAAGGCCTCGACGGCATGCGTCAGGGCGTCCATACCCGTCTGCCCCGTAATGGAGGCGGGCAGACCGCGCGTAAACTCGGGGTCGTGCACCGCAAAGCGCGGGATAAGCACAAAGTCGTTAATGGGGTACTTGTAGTGCGTCTCGTCATCGGTGATAACCGCCGCGAGCGTGACCTCGCTTCCCGTGCCTGCCGTAGTGGGAACGGCGATAAGCAGCGGCAGGCGACGATGAATCCGCAGCAGGCCGCGCATCTTGTTGATGGGCTTGCTTGGCTGCGTGATGCGTGCACCCACGCCCTTGGCGCAGTCCATGGCCGATCCTCCGCCAAAACCGATAATGGCCTGGCAGGCGCTCTCTCGATACAGGGACGCCGCTTCTTCCACGTTTGAAACCGTGGGGTTTGCACGCGTTTCGGCATAGACCGTAACGCCAATCCCCCTGCATGCGAGCGCCGTCTCGAGCGGTGCCGTGAGCCCCAGACGGGCAATGCCGGGATCCGTCACGATAAGGACCTTCTGGATCGAGCGCTTTTGAAGCACCGCGGGCACATCCTCGGCATGCTCTAAAACTGTCTCTTATACACATCTCCGAGCCCACGAGACGGACTCCTATCTC
>CABRIB010000082.1 GCA_902470915.1 uncultured Collinsella sp.
TCTACACAAGGAGTATCGTCGGCAGCGTCAGATGTGTATAAGAGACAGTCGACGTCCTTCTTGGCGGATGCGTCGGCGGCGGGCTCGGGCTGATCGGCGACAGGCTCGCTGTCGACGGCGGCGGTCGGCTCGACGGAAGCGGTAGTCTGCTCAACGGCGGGCGCAGGGGTGCTGGCAGCGATGGTGGCAGCACCATCGGACTCGAGACCCAGCTCGGCGGCGCGCTCGGCTTCCTGGTCGCAGAGCAGCTTATCGTATGCCTTCAAGAACGGTAGGTAGATGACGGCGTCCAGCAAGATGATGATCGCGACAAATACCAGGGCAATAAGCTGGAAGTTCGTGGTGATGAAGATACCGATGGGGGCGGGGGTGGCCCAAGGCACCACGAAGGAGAAGCCGTTCATGCCCACGTTATCGATAAAGAACTTGGCAACACTCACGTTGACGCAGCCGGCGGCAACAAAGGGGATGAGCATGTAGGGGTTGAGGATCATGGGAGCGCCAAAGAGCAGCGGCTCGTTGACAGCGAAGGCAACGGGAACAATCGAGGCCTTACCGACGGCTTTGAGCTGCTTGGACTTCATAAAGAGAATCAGCAGAAGCGGCACGATAAAGGTGGCGCCGGTGCCGCCGAACTCACCCACGAGCGACATGTTAAAGGTGAGGGAGTGGGCGGGGTGGCCACCGGCAAGCAGAACCTGCAGGTTCTCGGCCTGGTTGGCAAGACGGATGGGGTCGATGCCCGGCTGGACGATCGAGGGGCCGTGGACGCCGATGAACCAGAAGAACGCGGTTGCTGCCTGGATAAGGATAAGGCCAGGATAGGTTTCTGCCGCAGTGAAGAGCGGGGAGAGCAGCTTGATGAGCAGCTCGGAGAACGGAACGCCCATGAGGTTGCGCACGACCACATCGATGATGCCGCAGATGATGACAGCGCCGCCAAAGGGGATGATGTCGCGGAAGTTCTGAGCGATGGCGCCCGGGACCTCCTTGGGCAGCTTAATGGTCAGATCGCGCGAGACGCAGAACTTATAGACCCACACGGTAATGAACGCGGCGATATAGGCCGAGAACAGACCGCGCGTGCCCATGCTGGTGCAATCGAAGACCGAAAGCTCGGAGCCGTCGAACTTGGTGGTGAACTGCGTAACAGCGAGCAAAAGCATGCTGCACTGGGCGGCCACCATGGTGGAGCCGTCGTTGAGCACCTTGCCGGCGGGCATGCGACGGTTCATGGATGCCGTAAAGTTCTTGGCGGTGGTGCCGGCAACCATGATGCCCATGACACCCATGGTGAAGTTGTAGAGCTTGTTGCACCAGTCGATGAGCGGCTGGGGCAGCGTGACGCCAACGACGCCGGGGAGCGTGGCGATGAGCAGGAAAATCGAAGAGGTGAGGACGATGGGCATGCACCCAAGGAATCCGTCCTTAATGGCCTGGAGGTAGATGTTCCTCGAGATCTTCTCAAAGAACGGTTGATGCTTCTCGAGCATCTTTACGATGGCGTCCATAGAGCTCCTTTGCTGCTTGATGCGCGATGCATGTGGATGGAACTGGTCGTCGATGGATGGTCAGGACTGCCCGGAAACCTTCCTGCGTAAGGAAGGCATTGCGAAATGACAACGTAGGACATTTCGTTAATGACAACGTAAGACATTATTGGAAGAGCAACAAGGATTTACGGGTGAACGGTCGATATTGTCCGATAAACGGCTGATTTGTCAGTCGGGCAGGTAGTGTATGCTAGAACGCAAAAAACAAGCGATGCGAAACCGACTGGAGAAGTAGTGGCAACGATGGACAAGAAAAATGTCTCAATGAACGATGTGGCAGTTGCCGCGGGCGTTTCTCTCAAGACGGTGTCGCGCGTGATCAATGAGCCCGATAGCGTGCGCGAGTCGACGCGCGATAGGGTCCATGCTGCCATGGAGGCGCTTGGGTTCCGGGCGAACTTTGCCGCGCGTTCACTCAAGTTGGGCCGTTACGGGTGCATCGGCGTGGTGATGTTCCACTTGTCGGGCGGCGCCGTGGACATGATTGACGGTATTGCCGATGCCGCCGAAGAGCGTGGTTTTGCGCTTACGATGATCAAAAAGCGGGCGGGGGAGAAGATGACCCTTGCCGATGCTGCGCGTAGGATGTCGCAGCTTCCCGTCGATGGCATGATCTTCAACCTGCGTCAGATGGTCGATGACTTTGATACCTTTGAGGCGCCGAAAGACCTCAAGACGGTGATTATCACGCCGATGGAGCATTCAACCTGCTCTACCGTCAGTGACGACCAAGAGGGCGGCGCACGCATGGCATGCGAGTACTTCTTGAATCGCGGGCACAAGAACGTGTACTTCGTCTCTGGTAAAAAAGAGTCGCTGTCGAGCCAGTGCCGTATGAAAGGTTGGCGTGCGGCACTCGAGGCGCGTGGCATTGAGCCGCCCGAGCCTCTGCAAGGCGATTGGAATGCGGATAGTGGCTATGCCGCGGGCCTTGTGCTTGCCGATAAGCCCGATTGCACGGCGGTCCTCGCTGCTAACGACTGCATGGCAAACGGCGTGATGATGGCTCTACGTGACAAAGGGCTCAGTGTGCCCGACGACGTGTCCGTGATCGGCTTCGACGATGAGCTCTACAAGACGATTCCCAACTCGATTCTGACGTCGGTGAAGTTCCGCCACCGCGAGCTGGGCGTCCGTGCGCTTAATGAGGTCGTCGCAGGTTTGGAGGCTCCGAGCTCCAGGAGCCGTACGCTCGTCTCGGGCGTGCTGGTCGAACGCGCGAGCGTGCGGGATTTGCGGGCGTAGACGTGCTCGGCCTGCTCGTCTAAGTCTGTAACAGGTGGGACCCGAAAACTCGGCTAGATGTTACAGATTGAGATGAACAGGAGGACGGGTGCGATCTAAACAAAATGGCCCGCGCATCACACATCGATGCACGGGCCATTTATTGTCTGCGAGCGGCAGGTGGTGTCAGCGTCTTATGCCTCGAGGTTTTCCTCGATCCAGGCGACGGCACCCTTGGGATCCTTAGTGAGGTCGATGTACTGTTTGCCCTTGGGCGACAGCAGCGTGATGCCCAGGCGGTCGGTGTCGGCCTTCATCTCGTTGTAATAGGTGCGAACCTGCGGAGCCAGGACGATGACGTTGTACTGGTCCATGATGGCGTAGTGACTGCCGTAGGCACCGGCGTTGGCGGTAATGTCGATGCCCAGCTCGTCGGCGCCTTCCTTAAGCGCGTTGGCGAGCAGTGCAGAGGTGCCGGCGCCAGCGCACAGAACCAGAACCCTCAGATCCTTGCCCTTAAGGGCGGACGGAGCTGCGGAGGCCTCAGTGGCAGAAGCGGTCTCGACAACAGGAGCCTCAACGGCGGGGGCGTCAGCGGTCTTGACGGTCTTGGTCTCCTCGGCCTCTTCTTCGGCCAGGGTCTCGGCCTCCTGCTTGCACAGGACGTTGTCGTAGGCCTTGCAGAACGGGTAGTAGATCAAGAAGTCAACGACCAGCAGGACGACAACCAGGACCAGAGAGATCGGCTGGAAGTTGGTGTCGATGAAGGTGCCGATCGGTCCGGGGAGTGCCCACGGCATGGCATAGATAAAGCCGTTCATGCCCAAAAAGTCGATGAAGAACTTACCAATGAGGACGTTGGCCACGGGGGCAAACAGGAACGGGATCAGGAAGTACGGGTTGAGGATGATGGGCGCGGCGAACAGCAGCGGCTCGTTGACGGCGAACATCACGGGTACGACAGAGGCTTTGCCGACGGCCTTGAGCTGCTTGGAGCGCATAAAGAGCAGGAAGATGATCGGGACAATGAACGTGGCGCCGGTGCCGCCGAGTTCGCCGATGTAGTTACCGAAGTTCTCGGTCAGGGCGAGGGCGGGGTGACCGCCGGCCTGCAGCGTGGCGAGGTTGGTGGTGATGTTGCCAAACAGCGCGGCGTTGAGGGCAGGCTTAACGACCGAGGGGCCGTGGATGCCCATGAACCAGAACAGCGGGATCATGAACCAGATGAGGGCGAGGCCGGCGTAGGAATCGGCAGCGGCGAACAGCGGGCTCACCAGCGTGGAGATGACGTTGGCAAACGGGACGGCCAAGCAGGTGCGGCAGATAACGTCGATGACGGCGACAAACAGGATGGAGAAGCTGAAGGCGAAGATGTCGCGGAAGTTCTGGGCGATGGCGCCGGGGACTTCTTTGGGCAGCTTGATGGTGATGTCTCGCTTAATGCAGAAGGCATAGATGTTGACCGTGGCAAATGCGGCGACAAAGGAGCTCAGCAGGCCCTTGGTGCCCATGTTGTCGGTAAAGAACACCGAGACATCGGCGCCGTCGATCTTGGCACTCGTCTGGGTAACGGCCAAGATGAGCATAGCGCACATGGCGGCGACCATGGTGCTCGTGGCGTTGATGGCCTTGCCGGCAGGCATGCGGCGGTTCTTGGAGCCGGTCAGCGCGCTTGCGGTGGTGCCGGCGACCATGATGCCCACGACGCCCATCGTGAAGTTGTAAACCTTGTTGCAGAAGTTCACGACGTCGACGTTCCACCAGTCGGGCAGCGTAAAGCCGCCGACCGTGGCGACAACGCCCGGCAGGGTCGAAATAAGCAGGAAGACAGAAGAAGACAGGATGATGGGCATTGCTGCCAAAAAGCCGTCTTTAATGGCCTGAAGGTAGATGTTCTTAGAGACCTTGTCGAAGTACGGCTGACCTTTCTCCAAGAACTTAACGATCGATTCCATAGTTCACGCTCCTCTTTGCATGAAATCTTAATGGCATGGACGTTGAAAACCTATATGGTCTCCCGCTTGCTAAAAGCCCGGGTGCAGGCGGGGTCGGTCCCAGGGGGAGAGAGGGGAGCGGCTGGGTTTGTATCGCATAGGGCCGCTCCCCTCTCGGGGGAAAGCGAGGCGATGCGCTACTGCGCGTCCGCCATAGTGTCGGCGAGCTCCTTGTACCAGAGTGCCGACTGCTTGATGTAGCGTTTTTGCGTGTCGAAGTCGATGTAGAACAGGCCGTAGCGCTTGTTATAGCCGTTGGCCCACGAGAACTGGTCCTGCAGGCTCCAGATAAAGTAGCCCTGGACGTCGACGCCCTCGGCGCGCGCCCGGAGCACCTTCTCCATGTGCTGGTCGACAAAGTCGATGCGCTCGGGATCGGCGACGATGCCGTTTGCGTCGGGCTCGGGGTCCTTGTGGCCCAGGCCGTTTTCGGTGATATAGATGACGGGGAGGTTGGGATAGGTGGCGCTGATGTGCTTGAGCGTGTCGTAGAGGCCTTGCGGGTAGATGAGCCAATCCCAGTCGGTGGTGGGGATACCCGGCATATCGACCTGCTGCCCGACGCCCTTAAACTTAAAGCACGAGGTGCCCTTGTCTCCGGTGCCGTTAAAGCTGTTGGTGGACTCGCCATCGTAGGCGGCGATAAACGCCGACTGATAGTAGTTGAGGCCGAACATATCGTTGCGGGGCGCCGCCTTGGCGAGCTCCTCCATGTCGCTGTCCTCAACCGTAAGCGTGGCGTTGTTGGCACGCAGAATCTCGTTGATGAGTGAGAGGGTGCGCGCGGAGTAGTGACCCAGGAAGGCGCCGTCCATGATGAAGTCGGTGTAGAAGGCGTTGTACAGGTCGGCGGCGTGCTGGTCGGCGGGCGAGTCTGTGGCAGGATATGCCGGCGTCAGGACGTTGACCATGCCAATGCGTCCGCCCAGGTGCTCGGTCTCGTCAAGATCCTTATACAGGTTGACGGCGCGGGCGTGGGCAACGAGCTCGTTGTGCTGGCTCTGGATGCCGCTCGTCACATCAAAGTGATGGTTGGGCGGGAAGTTGCCTTGGATGTATTGGGAGTGCGAGAGGCTGATGAGCTCGTTGATGGTGAACCAATTCTTGACCTCGCGGAACTCGCGGAAGCAGAACTCGGCATAGCGCACATAGGCGTCGACGGTCTTGCGGTTGAGCCAGTCGCCCTGGTTGAACAGGGCGGCGGGGGAGTCAAAGTGATGCAGGGACACATAGGGCTCGACGCCATACTTTTTGCAGCAGGCGAACAGCTCGTGGTAGTGCTTAACGCCCTCGGCGAGGGGCTCGGCATCGTCGCCGTTGGGGAAGATGCGGGTCCAGGCGATGGACACACGGATGGCGTTGAGTCCATGCTCGGCAGAAAGGCGGATATCCTCCTCGTAGCGGTTGTAGAAATCACTGGCCGGGTCGGGCAAAAAGCGACCCTGGGCGACAAGGTAATCGTCCCACATGGTCTTACCCTTGCCTGCCACCTTCGTGGAGCCTTCCGTTTGGTACGCGGCGGTTGCGGCGCCCCAAACAAAGCCCTTCGGCAGCTGCTGTACGCGGTTTAGCAAAGACATATGCATACACCCTCTCGTCTCGCTGTTCGATATTGTGCGTTTGCGCTCAGGAGGCTCCCTGGTTAGCGTTCAGCGGTGAAAAAGCCCGATAAACACTATCTTAAAATGATTAGAACCAAAATGAGCACGTGAACATTTGACAATGAGCACGTTAACATCCGGCTGGGATGTATAGAAACAAAACAACTTCAAACAGCCGCGAACGGTTGTATTTGTTCGGTAAGCGGTTTTGATTGACAGAAGTTTTCATGTTGTGGTATATGGCTCGGGTATCATGAGCACGTTATCGATGTATGTACGATGCGCCATGGGCGCGGGGAATAGTTGGGAAGCAGGTTAGCGTGGAAGGCATGGCTCAGCAGACAAGGAATGGTCATTCGGCGAGCGCGGCAGAGGTTGCGGCGCTCGCTGGCGTGAGCCGCCAGACTGTGTCTCGCGTGGTCAACGGTATGCCCAACGTGACGGAAAAGACGCGCAAGCGTGTGCTGGCCGCCATGGAAGAGCTGGGCTTTCGTCCCAATTTTGCTGGAGCGGCGTTGCGCGGCGGGTCGTATCGTTCTATTGGCCTGTGCATGTACAACATCACACGTGTCGGTAACCTGGCGACGCTCGAGGGTATCATGCAAGCGGCGCGCGAGCACGATTTTGCCGTCACTATGATCGAGATGGGCGGCGACAAGCCCTATACACTTGCCGATGCCTCGCGCCGCATGGTCGAGCGACCCGTCGACGGCATGATTCTCAACATGAACCGCATGGCTCCCGATTTTGAGGAGTTTGTTCCCCAGCCGGGAGTGCGAACGGTCATCCTGTCCATGTATGCGCATCCGCGCTGCACGACGATCGACTCCGACCAGTATGGTTCGTGCGAGCTGTTGACCAATTATCTGCTGGAACATGGTCACTCGAATATGCGGTTTGTGGCGGGTCCGGAAAACTCGATTTCCTCGCGTTTTCGTGAGGCCGGTTGGCGCGATACGCTGGGTCGTGCTCATGTCGATGCCGCTCCGATGCTGCGTGGCGATTGGAGTGCGGACAGTGGGTACGCCATGGGCGAGCGGATTGCGGCCGAGGTGCTTGCCGGCGGGTCGCAGGCGCCGACTGCCGTGCTTGCGGCAAATGACCAGATGGCGCTGGGCGTTATCGCCGCGCTCGAGAACGCGGGCCTGTCCGTGCCCGACGACGTGAGCGTGGTTGGTATCGACGACGCACTCGAGGGACTTGTTCCTCACAATCGACTGACGACGCTGCGATTTGATTTGCGCGGTGTCGGTAAGCTTGCGTTTGGGGCGGCGATTGGAGAGAGTTCGTCTATCGAGGCGATTCATGTGCCGAGTACGCTGGTCGAACGCTCGACTGTTAGGGACATACGGGGTTAGGTCCTACTCCGTTTGTCTCGATTTGTAACAGGTAGACGGTCAAAAGCGGGCTACGTGTTACAGATTTAGATTCTTCGGAAAGAGCAATCCTGTTCGTCTCAATCTGTAACAGCTAGGACCAAAAAACTCGGCTAGATGTTACAGATCGAGACAAACGGCTCCCGACCAGCCCAAAAACAAAAAGACCGGGGGCGGCGCGCCGTGTGACGTGCCGCCCCCGGCTGAGAAATGGGGACAGGTTGTGTGAGCGGGCAACCCCGCCAGCCACTAGTCCAGACGACGGGTCTGCGCCACGTGCTTGTACCAGTAGGCGCTTGCCTTGGGCGTGCGCTTCTGGGTTTCAAAGTCAACGTAGAAGAAGCCGTAACGCTTGTTGTAGCCATTGGTCCAAGAGAACTGATCCTGCAGGCTCCACAGGAAGTAGCCGCCCACGTTGACGCCCACCTCCATGGCCTTGAGCAACCAGCGCAGGTGCTGCTCGATGTAGTCGATGCGCGGCTGGTCGTCCACAAAACCGTCCTTGTAGGGGTCCTTGTAGCCCATGCCGTTCTCGGTGATGAAGATCTGCTTGTAGTTGGGGTAGCGCTGCTTAATGTAGACGAGCAGGTCGAACAGGCCCTCGGGATAGATGATCCAGTCCCAGTCGGTGGTGGGAATGCCAGGCTTGTTCACGTGCTCGCCAATGCCCTTGACGCGCCAGCGGCCGGTGCCCTTCTCGCCCGTACCGTTGTGGTGCAGGTCGTTCTCGCCGTTGTAAGCCTTCAAAAAACGGCACTGGTAGTTGTTAACGCCCAGGTAGTCGTTGTAGAGCGCTGCCTCGCGCATAATCTCGAGGTCCTCGTCCAAGATCTCGATGGTGCCGCCCGAGACGGCAGCCAGGCGGTTGGCGCACTCGAGGGTGTCGGGGGCATACTCGCCGCGGAACGTCGCGTCGAGCAAAAACTGGTTTTGCAGCACGTGCTCGTTGTTGGCGGCTTTGATGTCGGCGGGGTCGTTCTCGTTGAGCGGGTACTTAAACTCCAGCGACTGGATGACGCCGATTTTGCCCTTAAAGCCGCCGTTGTGGAAGGCCAGCACGGCCTTGGCGTGGGCGAGCATCATGTTGTGCTCGCACTGGAAGGCCTCGGCCAGATGCGCCTTGACGCCACCGGGGAAGGTACCCTCGATGTAGGTGTTGGAGGCGTCGGCCCAGATCTCGTTAAAGGTGAACCAGTCTGTCTCTTATACACATCTCCGAGCCCACGAGACGGACTCCTATCTC
>CABRIB010000083.1 GCA_902470915.1 uncultured Collinsella sp.
GAATAGTTAGAAACCTATAGTTAAAAAGTAATTTACCAGCTGCTTTATTTTTTATCCATTAAAGCCGTTCATCGTCATTTCGCTACCGTTTACGGACCACTTCAAATTCTGGCTACATAATTGCGTCAATGCGTCCATAATAGGCGAGACGTTTAACTGAGGGTCGAGGAGCCGGCATCCGCGTCGTAGAGCACGAAGATCGGGAGTAGCATGCATTCGTTTAAGATCACCAATCAATTCCTACTTGATGATGAGCCGTTCACCATCTTGTCGGGGGCGATTCACTATATGCGTGTTCATCCGAGCGACTGGCACCACTCGCTCTATAACCTTAAGGCTCTTGGGTTTAATACGGTCGAAACGTATGTACCGTGGAATCTTCATGAGCCAAAGCCTGGCGTCTTCGATTTTTCTGGCTCAATCGATTTGGCGGCATTTCTTGATGAGGCAGCATCACTCGGTCTGTATGCAATTGTTCGACCTTCTCCGTTTATTTGTGCAGAATGGGAATTTGGCGGCATGCCAGCATGGCTGCTGCGCGAACATGATATGAGGCCGCGTAGCAGCGACCCCAAATTTCTTGCTCACGTTGCGCAGTACTACGACCATCTCATGCCGATACTCGTCTCGCGTCAGATTGACAAGGGCGGAAACATCATCATGATGCAGGTTGAAAACGAGTATGGGTCATATTGCGAGGATAAGGACTATCTTCGTGCGATTCGTCGCCTTATGGTCGAGCGTGGGGTTTCCGTGCCCCTTTGTACTTCCGATGGTCCGTGGCGTGGGTGCCTTCGTGCCGGTACGCTTATTGACGATGATGTGTTGTGCACCGGCAACTTTGGTTCTCATGCAAAGGAAAACTTTGAGGCTCTTTCTGCTTTTCACAAGGAGCATGGAAAACAATGGCCTCTTATGTGCATGGAGTTGTGGGACGGCTGGTTCAATCGCTACGGGGAGAACGTCATCAGGCGCGATCCCGAGGATCTTGCCTCTTGCGTTCGCGAGGTGCTCGAGCTTGGAGGATCTTTAAACCTCTACATGTTTCATGGAGGCACCAACTTTGGATTTATGAACGGATGCTCTGCACGCCATACGCATGACCTGCACCAGGTGACATCGTATGACTACGATGCTCCATTGGACGAACAGGGCAACCCGACCGAGAAATACTTCGCAATTCAAAGGACAATTCACGAGCTGTATCCCGATATCGCACAAAGCAAGCCGTTAACAAAAAAGACGTTTTCCATGCCCGATATTTCGGTGAGTGAGCGCGTGAGTCTCTTTAATGTGCTCGATATTCTTTCGGAGCCGATCGAAGCCCAATATCCTATGTCCATGGAAGAGATGGGCCAGTCGTATGGATATACGTTATATACCACGACTGTCGAGCGTGACCGTGCAGATGAAGAGCGTATTCGGGTTATTGACGCCCGCGACCGTGCGCAGGTGTTTGTGAACGGTGACAAAGTGGCGACGCAGTATCAGGAGCACATTGGAGAAGACATACACTGCGTTCTTCCCTGTGAACAAAACCGCCTGGATGTTCTGACCGAGGATATGGGTCGAGTCAATTATGGTCACAAATTGCTCGCCGATACGCAGCGTAAGGGCATTAGGACAGGAGTTTGCGTTGATCTTCACTTTGTTACCGGTTGGGAGATGCGTTGTCTGCCACTCGATAACATCGATAGTCTTGATTATTCTGCCGGCTGGGTAGAGGGGCAACCTTCCTTTTACCGCGCAAAATTTGATATATCTGAGCCGGCTGATACCTTTATCGACACTACGGGTTTTGGAAAGGGTGTGGCATTCGTTAACGGAACGAATGTCGGACGTTTTTGGGATAAGGGTCCCATCATGACGCTCTATGTTCCGCACGGTTTATTGCACCCTGGTACCAATGAGCTCGTTATGTTCGAAACAGAGGGCGTGTATGATGCGAAAATCTCCCTTCGCTCTGAGCCCGTTATCCGTACACTTGAACAAGAAGGAGTTGAGTAGAGATGATTGTAGGCGCACGAATCGACTTTCGCTTGATTCACGGACAGGTTGCAAACCTCTGGTCTAACGCTCGTCAGGTAAGCCGCTTCATGGTAGTTGACGACGAGGTATCGCAAGATGCTACCCAAAAGCAGGTTCTTCGCATGGCTTGCCCGGCAACTGTGAAGTTGTCCGTGCTTCCTGTCGACAAGGCCGCTGCCAACATCACTGCTGGCAAATATGATGCGCAACGTCTCTTTATTGTTGCGAAAAAGCCTGAGGTCTACGTTCGACTTTTGGAGCAAGGTGTTAAGCTTGAGCAGCTCATCGTCGGTAATATGACGACAATGGAGCCGGTCAAGAAGCTGTCTCGCAACATTAGTTGCGACCAGGGGGACCTTGATGCGTTTGCCAAACTCAAGGCCGATAATCTTCCTATTGTCATTCAGCTGACGCCGCAGGATAACCCAGAGGCTTTCACACTCTAGTTGAATTAACGCTAAGCCGCGAAGGGGGATGCGCGGTTTATATAAGCGTATTGGTATTGTAGAAACTGTTACACCTTAAATAAGGAGTTTACCATGATTGCTTGGTGGCAGATTCTTCTGTTAACCCTGTATGCGGGTTATCAGATTATGGATGAGCTGAACTGGTACACCTGTGCCGGCTCCGCCGTCTTCTCTGGTATGATTACCGGTTTGATAATGGGTGACCTACAGACTGGCCTGTTTATCGGCGGCAGCATGCAGCTCACCGTCCTGGGTGTTGGTACCTTTGGCGGAGCCTCTCGTATCGATGCCAACTCCGGCACTCTGGTCGCCACTGCCTTTGCCGTGGGCGCGGGCATGAATCCCGAGACGGCTCTTGCCGCTATTGGCGTGCCTGTCGCTGCCATTCTCGTCTACACCGATATCGCCGGCCGTTTCGCCAACACGTTCTTTGGTCACATGTGCGATGCCGATATCGAGAAGATGAACTGGGGCGCCTACAACGTACACTACTTGCTCGGTGCCGTTTCCTGGATGTTGTCCCGCATGATTCCGGTCTTCCTGGCTCTCGCATTTGGCCAGAGCTTGGTCGAGGGCATCACCACTGCTCTTAACGGCGACTTGAAGTGGCTGGGTGACGGTCTGTCTGTTGCTGGCGGCGCTTTGCCCGCCGTTGGCTTCGCCATCCTGCTTCGTTACCTGCCGGTCAAAAAGCACGTCGCCTACCTGCTGCTCGGCTTTGTAGTCGCCGCCCTGTTTGGTACGGCCTTCACGAGCATCATGAACCTCAACACTAACATCGTCGCTGTGAACGGCGCGCTTGGTAAGGGCGCCGTGGATATGGTCGGTATGTTCAATAACATGTCGATGCTGGCTATCGCTATTATTGGCTTTGCTCTGTCTATGCTGTACTACAAGAACAACCAGCGTCCCGTCGCTGCTGCTGGCGCTGCGGAGGGAGACGACGACGATGAGCTCTAATGAGAAACTCGCCAATGGCACCACTGGTTACAAGATTACCAAGGACGACCTTGCGCAGATCAACCGCCGTAACCTGCTTGGTTTCCAGGATGGTTGGAACTACGAGCGCATGCAACACTCTGGTTATCTCTGGATTATCCTGCCTACACTGCGCAAGCTGTACGGCGACGGCACGCCGGAGCTAAAGGAAGCCTGCCGCGCCCAGTGCGCACCGTTCTTCAACACCTCAAACTTCCTCAACACGATCATCACCGGTATCGATTTGGCGATTGAGGAAGAGGAGGGCATTGAGGGCCTCGAGGCAGTTGCTGGCCTCAAGACCGGTCTCATGGGACCGCTGGCTTCCATCGGCGATTCCATCTTCGGTTCGCTGCTCCCGACCATTTTTGGCGCCCTGGCTGCCAATATGGCCATGAATGGCAACCCCTTGGGTATCTTCATCTGGGTCGCCGTTAACATCCTTGTTGACTGGTTCCGCTGCAAGCAGACCCACATGGCCTATGAGCAGGGCATGAAGCTCGTCACCACCATGAGCGACCGCCTGAACGCGTTGACCGACGCGGCCTCCGTAATGGGTGTCTTTATGGTCGGTGCCCTGGTCGCAACCAATGTCGGTATCGTCATTGCAGCGAAGCCTGTTATCGGTGGCGTTACCGTTGACTTGCAGAATATCTGCAATATGATTTGCCCCAAGCTGGTTCCTGCCGCGCTCGTCGGCTTCGTATACTGGCTCCTTGGTAAGAAGGGCATGACCTCGACGAAGGCTATCTTTATCGTCTTGGTTCTGTCCATTGCCTTGGGTGCATTCGGTATCATTTGCAAGGGCTAAGTACCCCATATTGTCGCGACATTTGATCCTCAATTAAGATGTGGCGCACACCTCCAAGGCGACTTTATCGCCATATCCCCTGGAGTGTGCGCCTCTTTTGTTTTGTCGGACACAGCTTTTCATAGGCGGTTATGCAGTCATCGTGTTCGATTAATTCATTAAGGCTGCCTTGAAGGGAATATAGTGCAATGCCATTTTGGATTGTCCTGTTCATATGTGTTGTCGTGGCTTATTTCGCTGTGACCGAAGGAGCGAAAAAATACTTCGATATGAAATTGCAGGTATTGTTTAACTTGGGCTTATACCAAGATTGCATAGACCTGCTCGATCGCAAACTAGCGCGTATAGTTATGTCTACGTATAAGCAGTATTACCTTCGTTTCACTATCTACGAAGCTGCTGATATGGACGCATATGCAGATCGAATGCTTGACCACTTGCTGGAGATGTCGTGCAGCGATAAGCAACGTCGACAGCTTGCGGTTCGCGCCTTTAATTTCTATATCAAGACGGGTGACCGCAAGCGGGCGGCGTCCATGTTGGAAGAGATGCGCCCCGTCGTGTCGAAGGGTATTTTGGCGGACAGCCAATTGACCTACGACATAGTCTTTCGCCATCGGCATGATAAGATCGATGAGATGGAAGCCATGCTAGATACGAACGACCTTGGTTTACGCGGAAAGCTCTATCTGCTGCTCTCATATCAATATGAGAGTAGCGGGAACAAGAGCGAAGCACGTAGATATCGCAACCTTGAAAAGCAGCTTAGAGACGCCCACAGACCTCCCACGATAAAACAAAATACTCGCTAATCTTTAATGATGTAGCGGTCGTAAGAGCCCTTTTGTGGGGTTCTTTGGCTAGAGAAAGCGAACGGTAGAAAGGTAGATAGAATGATTGGATTTGTACTAACTGGTCACGGTCAGTTTGCAACTGGTTTGAAAAGCGCTGTAGATATGGTTGCCGGCCAACAGCCTAATTTTGAGGTAGTTCCTTTTGCGGGCTCGGAGGCGGTTACTTTTGGTGATGATTTGCGAACCTGCATTGCAGAGATGCGTCAAGCTTGTGATGGCGTATTGGTGTTTGTTGATTTGCTTGGCGGTACTCCGTTCAATCAAGCTATCCCAATGACGACTGAGCTCGATAACGTGACCGTTGTCACCGGAACAAATCTACCTATGTTGGTGGAGCTCGTTATGACGCGTGCGTTTGGAGACCCAACGCTTGATGAACTTGCCGAACGCGCACGGGTTGTTGGTCGTGAGGGAGTCGATCTCAAGAAACTCGAGATTGCTGACGTCGATGAAGACGATGAGATGTAGTGTCGCTATTGGCCCATTTATGGGACATGCTGATGCATTACCTGAAGGCTGAAATATTGGCCAATTGCTAAATACGTGGAGAATATCATGACGTGCAAGAGGCACAGGCAACCGCTATATGATCAGCTCGTAGATATTCTGATCGAGAAAATTGATCATGAATATCAGCCAGGTGATTTGATTCCGTCCGAACGTGAACTTGCCGAACGTTATGGGCTTTCGCGATCGACTGTCCGACTTGCAATTCAGGAGCTTGAGTATCTTGGTCGGATTGTGCGAAAACAAGGTCGCGGTACGTTTGTTGCCGATCGACTAGCCCAAGCAACAAATCTTACCCAATCGTACAGTTTTACTGAACAGATGAAAGCGATGGGCCGGCTGCCAGAAACAACCATCTTAGAGTTCTGTGAAATGGAAGCAGATAAAACGCTCTCGATGCAAATGGGGATTCGTTTGGATGAAAAAGTATTAAAGCTCAAACGTTTACGGATGGCAGATGGTATACCTATGATGGTTGAGCGTAGCTATCTTCCGGCAAGGCTCTTTATTTCTCTCAAGCGTCCTTTACTCGAACAAAAGCCCCTTTACGATGTCATTGAGCGGGATTATCAGCAGAAAATTCGAGTAGCGGATGAGGAGTTCTCTGCGGGTATAGCAAGTCCATGTGACGCTCGGCTTCTAGGTATTGGTGAAGGTGCTCCAGTTCTGGACATAGTCCGAACTACTCACAACACCCAAAATGATGTTGTCGAGTTCACGCTTTCGGTGGCTCGTGCGGACAAGTTTAAGTACAGGATTTCTCATTATCGAGATACTCTGTGATCGGATACGAGTGCTAACGAAAGAAAAACAGCCTATGACTACTACCCGATTTAACTTTTCAGATTAAGTCTTTGTATATCAGACAATTTAGTAAAGAAAGAGGTATTAGAAATGTTCGAGAAGAGTGTCGAGGAGCTTACCGAGCTCGGCGCCCAGATCACCACGGCCGAGATTGCTCAGCAGCCCGAGCTTTGGCGTGATACGCTCAACATCTATCGCGAGAACAAGGAGGCCATCGAGGCCTTTCTGGCTGAGGCTCGCGCTATGGGCGAGGGCCGTCTGTCCGTTGTCTTCACCGGTGCCGGTACGTCCGACTACGTTGGCGATACCTGCGCCCCGTACCTGCGTCACGCTGGCAACACTGATCTCTACGACTTTAAGCCCATCGCCACGACCGACATCGTGAGCGCTCCGCGCGACTTCCTGCGCGCCGAGGATCCCACGCTCGTGGTTTCCTTTGCCCGCTCTGGCAACAGCCCCGAGAGCCTTGCCGCCGTTGCCGTTGCCAAGGAGCTCGTCCACAACGTCAAGTTCCTCAATATCACCTGCGCTCCCGAGGGCAAGCTCGCCGTCGAGTCTGCCGATGATCCCAACGCGCTGACGCTGCTCATTCCGCGCGCCAACGACAAGGGCTTCGCCATGACCGGTTCTTATTCCTGCATGACCCTGCTCTCCACCCTTATTTTCGACACTGCCTCTGACGAGCAGAAGGCCGAGTGGGTCGAGACGATTGCCAAGATGGGCGAGGAGGTCATCTCCCGTGAGCCCGAGATCGCCGATTACCTGGCTGGCGATTTCAACCGCGTGACCTACTTGGGTTCTGGCTCCTTCGGTGGCCTTGCCCAGGAGAGCCAGCTCAAGATCCTCGAGCTCGCTCACGGTCTGGTCGCTACTTCCTACGACACCTCCATGGGCTATCGTCACGGACCTAAGTCCTTCGTCGACGATAAGACGCTCGTCTTCGTGTTCGTCAACAACGACGCCTACACCCGTCAGTACGACATCGACATCCTCAACGAGATCGGTGGCGACGAGATCGCTCAGCACACCATCGCCGTTCAGCAGGAAGGTGCCACCGTCTATGAGGGTGAGTCCTTCACCTTTAAGGGCTACGAGGCACTTCCTGAGGGCTACCTTGCTCTGCCGTTCGTGATGTTTGCCCAGGCTATCAGCCTGCTCAACTCCGTGCGCGTGGGCAACACGCCCGATACGCCGAGCCCCACCGGCACGGTCAACCGCGTGGTTAAGGGCGTGACGATTCACCCCTTCACCGCTTAATCGCGTCCCCCTGTAAGGGCGCCCGTCCGCTCATAACGGCGGGCGGGCGCTTTTTGTTTTACGTGAGCTGTGTATAAGCATCACCACAGCCAACTGCTTTAGAAGCAAGGAGTGCATATGAGCACGTACGCAATTAAGGCTGACAAGTTCTTCTTGCCGGCAGGCCCGCAGCTGGGCGGCTATCTCATGGTCGAGGACGGCGTCTTTGGAGCCTGGCAGGCCGACGAGCCCTCCTGCGAGATCAGGGACTACACGGGATCGTGGATCGCACCGGGTATGGTCGATACTCACATCCATGGCTTCTATAACCACTCGACTACCGATAACGATCCCGAGGGCATTGATATCAGCTCGACCGAGCTCGCCCGTCGCGGTACCACCAGCTGGCTGCCCACGACGTTCACCGATGGCGTCGAGCAGATCAAGGATGCCTGCGCCGCCATCGCCCAGGCTGACGAGGGTCGCGGCCCCGACTTCTGCGGTGCTCGCATTCAGGGCATCTACCTGGAGGGCCCCTTCTTTACCATGAAGCACGTGGGCGCGCAGAACCCCGCTTATCTTATCGATCCCTCCGAGGAGGTCTTCGATCAGTGGCAGGAGGCTGCGGGTGGTCGCATCGTTAAGAGCGCCATGGCGGCCGAGCGCGACGGTGCCGCTGCTTATGCGGCTGCTCTGAACGCCAAGGGTGTGGTGACCAGCATCGGCCACTCCGACGCCACCTACGATGAGTGCATCGCCGCCATCAACGCCGGCGCCAGCTGCTTTACACATACCTATAACGGCCAGCGCGGCCTGCATCACCGTGAGCCCGGTGTCGTGGGCGCCGCCATGTCCACGCCCGAGACCTACGCCGAGATCATCTGCGACGGCAAGCACGTAAACCCTGCCGCCATCAAGGCGCTGCTGCAGGCCAAGGGCTGGCAGCACACGGTGCTCATCACCGACTGCCTTGGCTGCGGCGGCATGCCCGAGGGCAGCTACACCAGCGGCGGCATGGACGTCATCATGAAGGACAACCTGTGCTGGCTCGCCGACGGCAAGAGCATTGCCGGCTCGGTGCTCACGCTTGCCCAGGGCGTCAAGAACATCGTCGACTGGGGCATCGCCAGCGCCGATATCGCCATTCGCATGGCAACCGAGGTGCCGGCACGCTCCGCGCACATCGAGGATAAGTGCGGCAGCATCATGCCTGGTCGCGACGCCGACTTTGTCGTGTTCGACCATGAGCTCACCCTGTCTCTTATACACATCTGACGCTGCCGACGATACTCCTTGTGTAG
>CABRIB010000084.1 GCA_902470915.1 uncultured Collinsella sp.
AGGAGTCTCGTCGGCAGCGTCAGATGTGTATAAGAGACAGACAGAAAGCCCCGCCAACCCCCCTACGACGAGGGGCACAGCGATCTCCATTCGTCCACCTCCTCTTGCGTGAGCGTTCCCGACCGCAAGCCCTCCGCAATAAACGGCGGCTCGCGGTCGAGTGTCCAGGTGCGTTCGGCGGCATCGAACGTCACGTAGCGTTCGAGCTCAACACCGCCCGACGCGCCGCGGTGAACCCCCGAATATGAGGCCACAAAGCGCCTGCCATCTGCATGACGCTCGGACATCACGATGCCGTCGAGCGCCATGGCGATCTGCTCTTCGATAAGCTCACTCGGCAAATCGATGCCGTAGCGCGCAAGCAGCGTCAGGCGAACCACGGTCTCCTGCTCGGTACCCGCATGGAGCGTGGTGAGCGAGCCGTCGTGGCCCGTGTTCATGGCCTGCAGCATGTCGCAGCACTCGGCACCGCGCACCTCGCCCACGACGATGCGGTCGGGGCGCATGCGCAAAGCATTGGTCACCAGGTCGCGAATCGTCACCGCACCCTCGCCCTCGATTGACGCCTCGCGCGCCTCCAGACGAACAACGTGTGGGTGATGTGCAAACTTGAGCTCGGCGGAATCCTCGATCGTCACGATGCGCTCGCCCGTGGAAATCTCGCACGACAGCGCGTTGAGCAGCGTGGTCTTGCCCGACCCCGTGCCTCCCGCAACCGCCAAGTCCTGCCGCAGGGACACCGCGCACGACAGCAGCTGCGCATACCAAAGCGGCAGTGACCCCAACCCCACAAGCTCGTCCAACGAACAGATACGGTCCGAAAACTTACGGATGGTGAGGATTGGCCCGTCGATTGCCACAGGTGGAATCACCGCGTTGACGCGATAACCCGTCTTGAGGCGGGCGTTGACGATGGGGCTACGCTCGTCGATACGACGGCCGAGCGGTGAGATGATGCGGTCGATGAGCACACGGATCTGCTCGTCGTCCTCAAACGCGTGCTCGATGGGATACAAAACGCCACTGCGCTCAAAAAAGGCAGAGCGACAGCCGTTGATCATGATTTCGGTAACGGTATCGTCCTCGATGAGCGGCTGCAGCAGTCCCAGGCCCACCACGTCATCTAGGATCTCGTCGATGATGGTCTCACGCTCAGGCGTCGCCAAGTCGGTCGGCTCTTCCACGTTGAGCGCCGCTTCCACCGCCGGACGTAGCTCAGAGCGGGCAAGGGCCGGGTCGACGTAGGCACTGATGCGCGCCACCTCGTCGTAGCCCATGCGGTCCATCACCGCACGCTTGGTGCGGCGTTTAACGGCACGGCGGCGTCCCGCATCAACAGGGGCAGCCGCGGCGGCCGCGCCAGCAGCTTTGATCCTCGTCTGCAGACTCATCGCGAATCACCCTCACGCGACCAGGGAAGACGGATGCGCGGGCGCTCGGTGCGGGTCGCGCGGTCGGCGACCATATCGCTCCAGGGACCGACGGCGCAGCCCAGCTCCACGAGCATCTCGCGCGTGGCCTCGCGCACGCTGGTCGCAAAAGCGCTCGTCTGACCCACCGCCTCGTCGGCGCGACCGAATGCCATGAGCGCGGCCAAGTCCTGACCGCCATCGGCAATGCGGATCTTGGAGCTCAGTGCGCAGGCAATCTCGAAGCGCATGGCGACGTCCTCGTCGGCACCGCGCGCACCAAACCGGTTGAACACGGCGCTCATGCGCGTGCGCGGCACGCCCACGCGGCTCGCCAGCTCAATGACGCGCGAAGCGGATGTCGCGGACGATACTGCCGCATCGCCTACGACCAGGCAACGGTCGCTCGCCGCCACCGCGGCGGCCACGGCATCGCCCCAAAAGACCGAGGTGTCGACAAAGACCACGTCGGATTCGCGACGTAAAACATCGAGCAATAGCTCCACCGGACGTGCCATGAGCTCGGCCTTCTCGGGGGCCGCGACAGGTCCCCAGAGCGTGACGCCCGGGGCGACGCGCATCGATGCGGCCACGATATCCGGCTCGGCAAGTGCGCCCGCCGCCGACGGCTCGATAAGCGTCGCCATATCGTGCGGGGAATCGACACCCAGCAGATCGTATAGGTTTCCAAACATGAGGTCCAAGTCGAGCACAGCGGCACGCAAACCCAACAGCGACGCCGCATGGGCCATGGTGGCAACGATCGTCGATTTGCCGCAACCGCCCGAACCCGAAACGGCGCAGACAACCGGTGCCCGACGCAGCGAAATCGAAGCGTCCGCCGACAGCGCGGGGACTGACGGTGCAGGAACCGGCGACGCGGACGCGGGCGATAACATCCCCGTCTCCCCCGCCGCGGTCACGCGCTGGGCCCAAGCCGGCATGGCAGGCTGCCCGGGCTGCGGTTCCGAAGCCAAAGACGCAGCAGCACACGGCTCGCCAGCCCCGGCAAAACCCTCGACCTCGTCGAGCTCATCGGCCAGATTCACGCCATGAACGTATCCCATATCTTCGGCCGGAACGTCATCGCCATACGGCACCGGCTCTCCGACATGATCGTATGCAAGGGGGTCCCGGGGGCGCCGACCATGCTCGGCTTCCGCTTTTCCATATTCATCAACACGCGGGCCTCTTGTAGCGCGAGGCGCCCCGGGTTCCCTATCAACAAAAGCATCGGGCTCACTCGTCATGCGCCGTTCGGAATCAACCGCTCCCTCGCCCGCGCGCCCGTTGCCGCACAAACTGTGCGCGGCGATGACCTCGGTCGCTCCCGCGCGAAACAGTCCTTCGATATCCGTCGGGTCGAGTGTCTCGATCAACACGACGACGCGGCTCACGCGGCCCTCGGCCGTCAGGCGCGCAACGGTCTTTCGCACGGCCTCGGTATCGAACAATGACGCCGCGATGATGGCGGCCCCGCGGCGCGACGGAAACGCCCGCGCCATGGATACCAGCCCGTCCAGGTCGCCCACGCGAAGCACCTGCGCGCCCGCATCGCGGCCCTCGACTTCTTGCTGCAGCAGCCCGTAATCGCCGCACGCGCAGCACGCAAGCCAGATCGCCTTCATCACTCGTCGCCTCCGCTCTTTTTGCCGCGCGCCGTGGCGGGAATCGTCAAGCTGACCGTTCCCTTTCCCGAGGCTCCCAGCAATTCCTTGACATCTTCGGGGTCGGCTGCCAGCGTCACCCACTCGATCTTGCCTTCGCGCGTGGCGCCGGCCTCTTCGCTGGTATCGATCACGTACGCGCCGCACAGCCGGTCGGTCACGCCATCTTTTTGCACGTACACGTCCACGTAGCTGCCCACGCCCGTGGCGCCGCCGACCGAGTGCTCGGCATCGACCGCGACCGAAACGGCAACCTTGCCCTTGGGCACCTCGAGCTTGTGGCTCTCGGCCTTGGTGTAGACATTGCAGATCACGGCGTTTTTGGGAATGCGCGAGGTCGTCACGTCGCCGCGCACCTGACGCAGCTCGGTCGCCGCATCACGCGGCAACAGGCTCGCCAGCCATTCCTGGGTTATGACATTGGTCTCGTCGAGGGTCTCGCCCGCATCGATATCGCGCGCCGCGACACACACCTCAACGCGGTCGCCGCCGTATTTTGCCAAGGTCTCGGCCTGGGCTTGCTCGGCTTGCGAGCGGATCGACGAGCCGTAGACCATGCAGAGCGCCGCAGCAAGCACGCCCGCGACCAGACTGATGGCGATGCGTTTGCGCTTGTTCACGGCCGCTCCTCTCATGGCGGTGCCGGGCAAATGCCCGTACCACCATTGTCTGGGCGACCAGGGCGCAAAGCGACGCAATCGCGATCTTGGTTTTGCGTGTCAAACCAATCGCTGACCAAAAGCTGACCAGCCCGTCAAGCTCGTGGCAAGGTTTTGGTCAGCACGTCAGCAAAATGCATGTTTCGGAGCACCTCGGCAGCAAAAAAGCCGTCTCCCGAACAGTTGGGAGACGGCTGTCATAGGAAAATTCAATTACAGATGAACATCGGGGTCGAGCATTTGAGCACTCACGCGCATGGATGACGCCAGGTTTTGGAACGTCTCCAGACGCAGGCTGTCGATCTGTCCGGCGTCCTCGGCCTCGCGAACGGCGCAACCCGGCTCGTGGGTGTGCGTGCAATCTCCAAACCGGCACGCACGCGACACCTCGACGATCTCGGGGAAGGCGCGCGCCAGACCCCGCTCGTGGCCCACGAGCGGCAGGCTGCGCAGGCCCGGGGCATCGGCGATTACGCCGGCGTCGCCCGGCAGCGCCACCATCACGCGCGCAACCGTGGTGTGGCGGCCCTGGTCATCACGCTCGCGCACACCGCCGGTGGCCAGCGCATCGTGACCCAGCAGCGCATTGAGCAGCGTCGACTTGCCGGCACCCGATTCGCCCAAGATCATGGCACAGCTCCCGGCGGGCACGCAGGCGCGCACCTCGTCTAGGCCGAGACCCTCGGCAGAAGACGTCACAATCACGCACACGTCCGGACCCACCAGACGGCGCACGCGGTCCAGGTCGCGCTCGAGCTCATCGGTCTCGCAGCGGTCGGCCTTGGTGAGCACCACCACCGGCTCGGCATCGCAATCGAGCGCCAGCACCAGCGAGCGCGCCACACGGTCGAGCAGCACCTCGCCGGCACCGAGTGCCTGCACAATCAACACGCTATCCACGTTGGAGCAGAGTACCTGACGCTCCCCGCGAGCGCGCCCGCGCCAACGCTCAAAGCTCGTACGACGCGGCAGGACGCATTCAATCACGCCCATGTCGTGCCCGGGAGCGCGACGCACCGCCACGCGATCGCCCACGGCCGGCAGCAGAACCTCGTCCTCGCCACGCGACTTGGCAAACCCCACGGCGTGCTCGGCACGAAACGTGTCATCGGCGGTCGCCACCAGCGGAAACCCGCGGTCCAGGCGCACCACGGCACCGAGCTGCATCTGCTCGGGCTCCTCGGCATGCGCGCAAAAGCCATCGAAGGCAGCCTGCTGAGCCGCATCGACCGGCAGGTCATCAAACGCCGGAACATCCTGCAGCGCGTCGAGCCCCGGCACACTCGCCAGCAACTCCTCGGCAGATGCAGGGGCTTCGGTCGCAAGCTTCCGACGACGATCACGCTTAGCCCGCGCCCCCGTCGTCTTTTTCTTCGCCTTAGCCTTCGCCTTGCCCACAAACGCCTCCCAGCAAACAACCACACAACTGAGCAGGTATTTTAAATCAAAAAGAGCTGGCCGGGCAAAGCCCGACCAGCTCACAAACTTTCCCTCAGCCCTTTTCATCCGCACGGGAGAAAAGCCAGCAAGGATACCGCAGGGCCCGCCCCGGAAGCCCTTTCTCCCGAACGATCCCGCAGCGCGAAGCGCGAGGACCAGTGAGGGAGAAAGGGCGTGGGGCGGGCCCGGACAGGTACGTTACTCTTTCTCCACAGCGCGCATGATCGCCTTGTAGATCTCCATCAGCGGAATGATCAGGAAGGCAAGGGCCAGAGCGGCGATAACGCCCTTGAGCTCAAGCGTCACGGGACCAAAGAACATCTCGGCAAGCGTCGGCTGCACGGTAACGATCACCGTCAGCACCAGCGCCAGCGCGGCAGAGGCCCACAGCCACTTGTTCTGCTTCTTCATCTTAAACAGCGACGTACGACGGCTGCGCATGTTAAAGCAGTGGAAGATCTCGACCATGTTGAGCGTGATGAAGGCCATCATCACGCCTTCCTCGTCGGCATTGCCGGCGATCATATCGGCGATGTGGATGTAGCCCATGTCAAAGTACACGCCCACAAAGAAGCTCGCCAGCACCAGCACGGTGATGATCAAGCCCTGGACCACACAGTCCAGGCCCATATTACCGGCAAAGACGCCGTCCTTGGCGTTGCGCGGCTTACGCTTCATGATGTCGCCCTCGGCATCCTCCATGCCCAGCGCGAGCGCGGGGAAGCAGTCGGTAACCAGGTTCACCCACAGCAGCTGCACCGGCTGGAAGATGGTAAAGCCGATAAGCGTGGCGATAAACACCGAGAATACCTCGGCAAGGTTGGCCGAAAGCAGGAACTGGATGACCTTGCGGATGTTGTCGTAGATGCGGCGACCCTCTTCGCAGGCACCGATGATGGTGGCGAAGTTATCGTCGGCGAGCACCATGTCGGCAACGTTCTTAGTGACGTCGGTACCGGTAATGCCCATGCCCACGCCGATGTCGGCGCGCTTGATGGACGGGGCGTCGTTGACGCCGTCGCCCGTCATGGCGACGATCTGGTCGCGCGACTTCCAAGCCTCAACGATGCGGGTCTTGTGCTCGGGCTGAACGCGGGCGTACACGCCGTAGTCCTCGATGTGCGCGTCGAGCTCCTCGTCGCTCATGCGATCGAGGTCGGCACCGGTGATGGCCTGGCTGCGATCGGTGACGATGCCCAACTGCTTGGCAATGGCCACGGCGGTGTCGATGTGGTCGCCCGTAATCATGACAGTGCGGATACCGGCGTCGTGCGCCTCGCGGATAGCGTCGGCCACCTCGGGACGGACCGGGTCGATCATGCCGGACAGGCCGCAGAAGACCAGGTCATGCTCGAGCGCAGCGGGGCTGCAGTCGGCGGGAACCTCGGTGTAGGTACGGCTCGCCAGCGCCAGCACGCGCAGGGCCTCGTCGGCCATGGCCTTGTTGGCTGCCACGAGCTCGGCGCGGCGCTCCTCAGTCAGCGGAACGACCTTCTCACCGTCATAGATATGGGTGCACAGGCCGATCACCACGTCGGGCGCGCCCTTGGTGTACTGCTCGTACTCACCGTCCAGGGTCTCGACGACCACGGACATCATCTTACGGCCCGAGTCGAACGGAGCCTCGCCCACGCGCGGGTGCTCGGCAGTCAGGCCAGTAAGACCAGCCTTGCCGGCATCGTTGACGAGTGCGCACTCGGTCGGCTCGCCCACGGCCTCGCCCAGCTCCTCGTCCCACTGGGCATCGGAGCACAGCGCCATGCCGGCCAAGAACTTCTCCTTGGGCGCAGCGAGCTCGTGCTTGACGACGGTCATCTTGTTCTGGGTAAGGGTACCGGTCTTGTCGGAGCAGATGGTCTGTGTGCAGCCAAGGGTCTCGACGGCGGAAAGCTTGCGGATGATCGCCTGGCGCTTGGCCATCTTGGTCACGCCGAGCGAAAGGACGATGGTCACGACGGCGACCAGGCCCTCGGGAATGGCGGCAACGGCGAGCGAGACGGCAACCATAAAGGTGTCGAGCAGGGCAGTCGGGTCGGTAAGGACGTTGCCTACGCCGTGGCGCAGGATGTCGACGCCAAAGATGACGACGCAGATGACGATAACCATGATGGTAAGGATGCGGCTGAGCTCGGCGAGCTTCACCTGCAGCGGTGTGAGCTCTTCCTTGGCCTCGGCCAGGGCGCCGGCGATCTTGCCCATCTCGGTGTTCATACCGGTGCCGACCACGACGGCGCGACCGCGGCCGTATACCACGGTGGAACCCATGTAGCACATGTTCTTGCGGTCGCCGAGCGGCACGTCGTCGGTGCCAGCGGCGAGCTCAATGACGTTGGCATGCTTCTCGACAGGCACGGACTCGCCGGTAAGGGCGGCCTCCTCGATCTTCATCGTGGCGCTCTCGAGCACACGGCAGTCGGCCGGGACGGAGTCGCCCGCCTCGAGCATGATCACGTCGCCGGGCACGAGCTCGGCGCTTGGCAGGTGCACGAGTTTGCCGTCGCGCAGAACCTTGGACTGCGCCGCGCTCATCTCCTGCAGGGCCTCGAGGGCCTCCTCGCTCTTGGCCTCCTGGACCACGCCCAGCACCGAGTTGACGATAACGACGAACATGATGATGGCGACGTCGGCAAAGTCGGGCTCGCCCTTAACCAGACCAGTGAGTGCGCTGATGACGGCGGCGACGATCAGCATGATGACCATGGGGTCGGCCATCTGCTCAAAGAAGCGCTTCCACAGCGGCGTCTTCTCGGCTTCCTCGAGCTTGTTAGGGCCTGTCTTGGCGAGGCGCGACGACGCCTCGTCGTTGCTCAGGCCAAGGTTCTCATCGACGCCTTGGTCGCTGAGCACCTCCGCCGCGGCGGACAGGTATTCCTTTTGCATATAGAGTCCCCTCCTGGGATTCGGGCCACTCAGCAGATTGATGCCCGATCATAATTCCCAGGAGAAGGGCAAGGGCTCATCAAGGCTGCCGTGCTGAGCGGCAGTTGATAGTGGAGCTATGGTACCCCAAAGCGGCGCGTCTAGCCAAAACATTCCAATTGGAAACACGGCTCGAGTGCAACGATGCAGACCGTGTGATGCTCAACATTGATAAAACGTTTTTTCTTCGGCGCATCGTCAAACTGAAATATCGCCCAGATAGCAGCGGTCAGAACGGTTGATAAAGTTTTTTCATATACCGTTTTTACCGCAAAAAATGAACTTCTAATTCCTGTCTCTTATACACATCTCCGAGCCCACGAGACGGACTCCTATCT
>CABRIB010000085.1 GCA_902470915.1 uncultured Collinsella sp.
GGAGTCCGTCTCGTGGGCTCGGAGATGTGTATAAGAGACAGACTTATTTTTATCTTTGCAAACTGCACTTTAACTACACCAATGCAGGGAGGATCTTATGCAGCCCAAGCATTCTGCGATTGTCGCGGGCCTGACGCTGGCGCTTTCGTTTGGCGCCATTTCCGCGCCGGCACCCGCCGCTGCCGAGGAGCCCACGCCGGGCGTTGCCTCGGATGCCACCGATATCGATAAGGGTCTCTACACCCAGCAGTCCTTCTCGGGCGTGCTGAGGTCGGTCCAGGGCGTTTCGTTTGTCAACGTGACTCCCGAGATGAAGTACTTCACCAAATATGAGAGCCATGGCAACTATAACCAGGGCTTTTAGTATGGTGACGGCTACAACGCGCTGGGTTATTACCAGTTCGACCGTCGTTGGTCGCTCATCCCGTTTATGAAGCAGGCCTACAACTACAACCCCGAAAAATACAGCATGCTTAAGGATGCGATTGATCGCGGCAGCGAGATTTCCAACGCGAGCAATGTCATGTACGAGAACGGTCAGCTCACCGAACTGGGCCGTATTGCGCAGGAGGCCTTCCAGGGTGCTTACAACACCGACCCTGCTGAGTTTTCGGCTCTGCAGGATGCCTATGCGTATAACTCGTACTACGCGGTGACCGAGGCGTGGCTCAAGAGTGGCCTGGGCATTGACATCTCCGGGCGCGCCGACTGCGTCAAGGGTATGGTGTGGAGCATCACCAACATGTGCGGCACCGGTGGCTGCAGGGACTTTTTCCGCTGGGCGAATCTTTCCAACGATATGTCCGACCGCGAGTTTGTGACGGCGCTCTCCAATAGCGTGGTCAATAACGTGGCGACCAAGTATTCGAGTCAGCCCCAGTATCATGAGGGCTGGAAGAACCGCTACCGCAACGAGCTGAAGGACTGCCTGGTTTATATCGCCGAGGACGAGGCCGCTGCCGCCGCGACGCCCGTGCAGCCCGAGCCTACGCCGGCGCCCTCGCCGACGCCTGATTCGAATGACGGCTCGAGTGACGATGCCAACGATGACAGGATGGATGCGCCCTCGACCGATGCTGACGGTAATGGCTCTGCTGGTGGCACTACCAACGACGGCTCTACCTCGAACGGCTCCGATTCGAACGACTCTGCTGCGGGCGATTCGTCTTCAAGCTCTGCCGGCAATACGGACAGCGACGCTTCTGGTTCGACCGACGCTGACACCTCTAACTCATCTACCGGCTCGAGCGATTCGTCCGTTGACACCGGCTCTAACAGCGGCTCCGGCTCTGACGCAACCCCTGATTCCGATGCTTCCAAGGACGACTCGAATAAGGCGCCGGACGCTCCCGTTGCTTCGCCGGACAAGAAGCCTTCTTTCTCCGAGCAGCTTGGTTCTACGCTGGGTTCTTCGCTGATGGCTGGCGTCAATAACGGCTCGACTCAGAACAAGGACAACTCTGATCAGGCTTCCACGGAAAAGACCGAGGCCGCAAAGGGCGACCCCAAGGACAAGGCTTCCGAGAAGACCGAATCTGATAAGGGTTCTAGCTCTGAGGAGAAGGACGACAAGTCCACTCAGAAGAAGGACGAGGGTAAGAAGTCTGAATCTGAGGAGAAGGACAAGAACAAGGACAAGACCGAGGACGGAAAGCAGCAGGGCGAGGACAGCAGTAAGGGCAACACCGACAACCAGAACCAAGAGCAAAATGACTCCAAGACGGTGACCACTACAACCACCACTACAACGACTAAGACTTCGGGCGGTAACATGCCCAAGACAGGCGACCTTATCGTTATGGCGAGCCTTGCCAGCGCGAGCTTGGCCACGCTGGGCGCTACGTCTATCGTAAGTGGTAAGCATAAGCTCGATCAGCAGAAGAAGGCTTCTGGGGAGGACGGCTCGGAGGAGTAGCCTCTCGGTTGCCAGATAACTAAAGAGTCGGGACGGGGTCCGGTGCGAATGTATCGGGCCCCGTTTTGTTGTGCAACGATTAGTTGTGCCCCCTCATACCTCTTGTTGCTACCGTTGCCCGATATGTTTGCGCGGCGACATCGGTACGCGCGAGGCGGTCATTACAATTGGCATCGTGTTGCGATTTAGGGGGAACGTTTTGGTGTCTGAACAGGCAAATAATGGTTGTGCTGACGGCTTTGGCGTGCGTTTGATCGGCTGTGCCGACGATGCGGCTTTGCCCATTGGCGTGCACGACTATGCGGAGGCTCTTGGTTGCTGCATGCTGGTTGACAAGACCATGTTTATTGCCGATGTGTTGGACTGCGACGCGTCCGTTGTGGTGTGCTGTCGACCCGAGGGTTTTGGCAAGAGCATGAACTTGTCGATGCTCGGGGCTTTTCTGGAGCGTCCAGCGGTCGGTCGCTCTGGTCAGCGTTTGTTTGCCGATGCTCAGATTTGGGATGCGGACGGCGGGCGCTATCGGGATGAGCATGCTTGCTATCCGGTGATATCGCTGGACTTTTCTGGCGCTGCGAGGCGTGGCCCCGCTGTTGCCAGCGTCGTGCGCGACGCCCTTTCGGGCGAGTGCGCTCGCTGGTTGGCGCTCTTGGAGGCTCCGGATTTAGCTCGAGATAAGGTGCGTCACATCGAACGCGTCGCGCGTGGCGTGGCGAGCACAGACGAGGTTGACTCGGTGCTCGGTGTGCTCATTGAGCTGCTGGAGATGGCCTGCGATGAGCAGGTTGTATTGCTCGTTGATGGGTACGATGTGGCGTGGTCTCGCCGTGCGAGCGCGAGGGACGCTTCCGACGCCGATCCGGCAGGGCTATTCGATCGCGTGCTGTTCGACGCCATTGCCACTGCGCGCGATTCGTTGCGGCTGACGTGTTTGATGGGGGAGCGTCCCGGCCCTGCCGAAGCGGCGCTTTCTTTGCATGGCTGCTCGTATTGTCTGACGACGCCGCTTTCGACCTGGTGTGACCGTTGGTTCGGCTTTTCGGATGCCGAGGTCCAGGCTCTTTTGAATCATGCTGGGCGCGAGGAATACCTGGATGATGCGCGTGAATGGCTCGAGGGGTATCGGTTTGGCAGGGCCTATTGCTCGAGTCCAGAGCGTGTGATTGGGTTTTTGGACCGAGGCTGCACGGCGCCTGTGCGTGCCGATCTGTATGGATATGCCGATTGCCTGAGTAGGGTAGTTGTCGGGTGGAATCTCGACCGCCTTTCGGTCTTGTTTGATTTGCTCGAGGCCCATGGGTGCGCTGAGGTCCCGCTTTGTTTGGGCACTGCAGAGCCAGATGTCTCGCCTGATGATGGTCTGTGGACGGCGCTGTATCTGTCAGGTTTTCTCACGACGGATATGACTGAGGAGCCAGAGCATGGCGATCGACTCCGTTCTTTGCGATTGCCCAATAACGAGCTTCGTCAGGCCTTGCGTCTAGTGATTGTTGAGTGGTTTGAGTGCGCTGCCGAAGACATTCGAGACGTCGATGCGTTCCGCGACGGGCTGTGCCATGGGAACGAGGACACCGTGAGGCGGGCGCTAAGCCGCATCTTGGGAGATGCGGGAATCGGTGCGACCGACCCAGATACACCGCTGCCATATCACCTACTCTTGCAAGGACTCTGCTTTGGATTGCCGGGCTATGCCAATCCTGCCTCGAGGCGAAAGTGTGGCGCGGATCGCTGGGACATCCAGGTTTTTCCTACGGGCGCCGTGTTGGACGTGGCAGATACGATTGGCATGCTGGGTGAGCGCCCGCTGATAACGATTAACTTGATGTATGACCCCGATGTGGATGCGCTGGGCCTGGAATTGCTGGCCGTGCAGTCGCTACTCGACATAGAGCGCGACGGCATCGACGAAATCCGTGTACCGCGCCCCGGCGTGGGTCGCATGCGCTGGGGGTTCGGTTTTGATGGGCAGCATGTGGCTACGGTGTGCCAGCGGCTTTAAGCGCCGAGGTGTTTCCGGCTTCCGTTACTCGGTGTCCTTCATGGGCGGCATGGGCTTCCAGTTGGGGTCCTTGATGATCTTGCGGGCGTCCTTCATGCCACGGCGCAGCGCCGGAATACCGGTCTTAAAGCACTTGTCGACCGCGGCCAGGCGAATGAACTCCTTGCAGAAGGTCGCGACGTTGCCCAGACGGAACAGCATGGGGTGATAGTCGCCGTAAATCTGCATGTAGCGGGCCAGATAGCCGCGGTTGCGCATGATGTAGTAACGGTTGGTGTCGCTCGTGGAGTTGAGCTGGCGCTTGCCGGCGATATCCCAGTTAGAGACGGCGCGGGCGCGCTTGAGCACCAGGTCGTCCACAACGGCGGCGGGGAAGTGCTGGCTGGCCACGTAACCATAGCAGGCATCGTCGCCGTAGATGAAGAATCGCGCATCGGGCAGGCCGATCTTGTCGACCACGCGGCGCGAGAACATGCCGCCCTCAAAGCATAGCTGGTTCATGGCGCGGTAGCCCTCGGGTCCCAGGTCCCACTTGGCGACAGGGTTGGGAATGCCGAGTGAAAGGATGAGTTGGTATTGCCAAAAGAAGGCGCCGCCGTCAAAGTCCAGGCGCGAACCCTGGATGACATCGTAGCGGTCGGTCCACTTGGCAAGACGCTCGATGCCTTCGGGGATGACGAGCACGTCGTCGTCCATGACCCAGAACCACTGGGCCCCCAAGTCGTAGGCGCATTTAGTACCGGCGGAGAAGCCGCCCGCACCGCCGCCGTTTTCGAGCTGCGGGACGTAGATGACACGGTCGGTGCCGCCCTGCGCGTCAGGCTGCTCGGTGTCGATGCCCCACAGGTTAGCCAGGCGCTCGTTGAATGCGGTGCACATGGCCTCGGTCTCGCGCGAATTTTCGTTATCGACAATCACGATGCGCCAGGGCGTTGCTGTGAGCTCGGTCATGGAGTCGAACAAGTTGGCCAGGAGTTCCTGGCGCTTGTACGTAACGACGACGATGGCGAGCTTGTCGATGGGGGCGGGAAGGGTTGAAGGCATGGGGCAATATATCCTTTCACGCGCGGCGCGCATGCGCTGCACGGAAGCTATCGAATACGTCCTTGGGACTGTCCTATTGTAAAGGCTCGGCGCACCTTGACGGCAAGCTTTGAATAAAACGCAGGAACCTGCCACGGCTGTAGCGGCTTTAGCGTCTGACGGCAGCGTGTCTATTGCCGCTTGAGCTTGCGAGCGATAAAGCTTCTGGCTGCATCGATGATGAGAAGTGCCAGAGCAAAGACGATGCTAATGACGGTACCCGTGACGATGTATATAGCTACCGGGCTGTTTTGGCTGACCAGTATGTTTGCGAGCAACGTATTGAAGACGGGACGCCACAGGCTACTGGTGAGTGACTGCATCACATAGAAACCAAGCGTGGCGGTCGATAAGGTGACGATGACACCTGCAGTCCGCGGATTGCCTGAGGCACTGCGTCGGGTTGCCGCAAAGAGCAGGCAGGCGGCAGCGAGGGCAAACGAGATCAGCGAGGTCGATTTGTAGGAGAGGATTGTCATCGCTGTGAGGTTGTCGGTGAAGGAGAGTGCTCCTTCCAGGATGATGGTGAGCACCAAAACCGTTACGAGCGAGCGCATGCCCAAGGCGCCCACCCTGTCCGAATCCATGACATCGGTAACGTCGCGGAGCAGTCCGCCGATCAAAAACGCGACTACGTACGTGACGGCGCTCATGAACTTTTGGAGCCAAGAAAACTTGCCGGCGCTTGTCGCACTCATGGCGGCTAAATACCCGTTAACAACAAATGCGAGGATGCCAACGGCGATGACCGTCGCCGTGTAGCTCTTCCGGGGGAGTCGACTCCTTGCTAGTCCAAACCATGGCGCCATGAAGACCGTGGCGGCATAGACCCAAATGAACTCGAGTCCCAGGGTATACCAGTTGTGCGTGTTGAGGGCTACATCAGGAATGGGTGAGACGACCGTGGACCACGCGAGCGCCACGAGGCAATAAAACGCAGTGGGCATAATGACCTTGCCAAGGCGCTGCGCCGTCCGTTGCATTTGCGACTTCCACGTTGCTCCACCGTCCCAAGCACGCGCGGCCGAAGCGATGAGAAAATAGCCCGAGATCATAAAGAAGACCTCGTTGGCCCAGCAGCCAAGCAAGTTAATGAACCCCAGCAGTCCCGAATAGGGGAAGGCGGCGAGCGGTGCATATTCCGGCACGCTGATGCAGACGGCCTGGAAGGTCCACTGAAACGTGTGGAATACCGCGATGCCAGCGACCGCTACCAAGCGCAGCGCTTCGATGGAGGTGTTTCTGCTTGTTTTGCTGCCCATCAGACTATTTTCCAGCGCGTGCGTTGTATGAACCAAAGTGCGATGTGATCATTTTTAGAGTTTGCTTGGGCCCCTTGTTCCATACGTTATACAGGCCCTCGCCCACGAGGTCCTTGGCGTATGCGCAGTAGCTGATTTTAGGGTTGGCGATGCCCATATACTCGGCATAGAGCTTTTTGGCCGCAGGGGTAATGCGAGGATTGGCAAATACCAGCTCTTGCGGCATGCGTTCGAACATCCTGTGGATCGCCCGCTCGATTTCGGGGTGGCCATCAATTCCGGTGTGCTCAATCATGATGCCCATATAGGTGAAGCCACGTGTGATTTGGGGTGTCCAAACGGCGGGGTCGGTGACGTTGAGCCGCTCAAGAATATCGACCATGTCGTTCCAGCGATTAAACGGCATCAAGGGGTCACGCTTTGCCAGAGCAGCTGCCTTTTCGGGTGTTTCCTCGCGGTAGCAGTAATACGGCTTGGGCCAGTAAGCGATCGCCTTTGCCTGACAGAGCGTTTCGACAAGGAATGGATTGTCGGCCCAGCCCGCACCGGGGATTTCCTTAAACCAGATATTGTTTTGCATTAGGAAGTCGCGACGATAGATTGCCGACCAAATGGACGGATGATGGGCCAGCAGGTGTGGAGCGTCGTGAATGGTGAACGGTTGCCGAGACGGTTTGATGCGACCACGATATGCGCAATGTAGTTTGACCTCTTGGGGGGTATCGGGGTTGCGAATGATCCAATACGGGGTCTCAATAATATCGAGCTTGTTCGGACCGCCAAATTCGCGCTTGGCAAAGGCAAGCATGTCGGAGTACATTCCGGGCTCGATCCAGTCATCGGGCTCGAGGATGGCAATCCAGTCGCCCATTGCCTCGCGAATGCCCAGATTGCAGGTTGCGCCGTAACCCTGGTTTGCCTTATCGATCACTCGAACGCGTGAGTCGCGCGCAGCGAAATCTTGCATAATGGCGAGCGAGTTGTCGGTGGATCCGTCGTTGATGGCGAGGATTTCCAGTTCGATTTTGTTTTCGTTTAATAGGCTGCCTATAGCCTGAGAAAGATACGGCTCGGCATTGTAAGTAGGCACGATTACGGTCAGCATTCAAACACTTTCTCTAGGCGATTTGGAAGAATTATACCTAATTGCATTTGCAACGGTTTTAGTTGCGTTCGCCTAATACTGCCAAGGGCTGCACGACTATTGCTGACGCTGCGCCTGTAATGGATGTCAGCGATCGGCTGCAATAAAAATGTCGGCAGTGGCGAGACGGTTGTCCTTCCCATTCTTGCTCGTTATGGGACCGATCGATTGTGGACGCGGACTGAACCTAAAGACCAATCGTTGCCCAACAGGACGCGTGGGTTCGAAGGTGCCCTACAGGCATCTTCGAACGATGCACGTATGAATGCATGGTTTAAATCTCAATCCATTTGGGAGTAGCAGAATAGGCGTGACAGCGCACTGTTCTCTGCGGTTAAAAAGGCACCGGCCTCATGTTTTGATGCCGCTGCTTCTACCGTGAACGCGATGGTCGATTTTGATGCCGAACTCGGCCAGCTGGTGTTTACATATAAGCACTGCCGATGGTAGTTACCATCGCGATAGGATTCACTCTATGAGCGACGGATATCGTGGCACGTCGAGCCTTTTTGCGGACATCGCATATCGCATGGCGATGTTGAACCCCGCACTAGGGGATCGTGTGCTCAAGACGCCGGGCGTGGTAATGATTGACGAGATCGACCTTCATTTGCACCCTCGTTGACAGGCACGAATTCTGGAGGACCTCGTTCGCATCTTCCCCAACGTGCAGTTTGTCGTGACCACGCATTCGCCGGTTGTCGTGGCTTCAGTGCCTCGTGACAATATTTGCATTCTTGATGGCGAGACCACGTCGGTTCTTGCGACGGAGACACACGGACGTGATGCGGGAGACATTCTCAACACTGTTTTAGATGCTTCCTCGCGTCCCGAGGAAGCAGCCCATTTGTTCGATGCATTTAACCGTGCTGTAGACGAAGGACGTCACGCCGACGCTAACTGTGCGGGCTTGGCCCCCGTCCCCCCAATCTAGTAGACTCTAAACCGTTGCTAGATTAGGG
>CABRIB010000086.1 GCA_902470915.1 uncultured Collinsella sp.
GAGATAGGAGTCCGTCTCGTGGGCTCGGAGATGTGTATAAGAGACAGCCAGCACGATGGCAACGGGATACAAGGCGTTGAGCATAGGCACCGAGAACATAAGAATCACGTCGAGGCCCACGTTGGAGAGCACGCACGAAAACGCCGCGAACACAAAGGCGAGAACCGCAAAGGGGCGGCGCATGGCCTCCTCGGAGGCCTCCGCTCCCCCTTCGACCACATACGTCTCGCAGAAGTAACGCGAGCAGCAGCTGATAAGGCCAATGCACACGTTCATGCAGGCTAGGAAGAAAATCGCAAAGACGACAACCGTGCCAGCAAGACCAAAGTGCATGGAGGCCGAACGCGCAAGGATGGCGGCGCCGTTGGTAGCGTCGGGCATCACGGTGCCGAGCTGCATACCGGCAAGGCCCAAGCCGCAGTAGATGATGGCCATGAGCACGCCGGCGATCACACCGGAACGCGAGATCTCGAAGGCCACGCGCTTGTCATCGGTAACGCCCAGCTCATGGATAGTCTCGGCGATAATGATGCCGAAGGCGAGCGACGCGAGCAGGTCCATGGTCTGATAGCCAGTCAGAAAGCCCTGCACGGCGGCGCCTGCATCGTAGGGAGCCTGAGGCGCGGCAGCCGGTCCCAGCGGCGAGATCACGGCAGCACCCACGACGAGCACGATGAGCGCAATGAGCGCGGGGCCCGTAATGCGGCCGAGCACGCGTGTGATGACACCCGGGCGCAGCGTGAGCGCAAACGCGACGACGAAGAATCCGATGGCAAACACCAGACGTGCCGTGCCGAGCGAAACACCCTCGGGTAGCAGCGGCACCAGCATTTCGAACGCCGTGGAGCTTGTGCGCGGAATGGCCAGGCACGGACCGATGGCCAGGTAGACCGCCGCAACAAAGAATTCGCCAAACTTGGGGTGCACGCGGCCGGCAAGCTCGCGCGCCGTTCCAGCAAGCGCCACGGCGATAAAGCCCATGACGGGCAGACCGATAGCGGCAATCAAAAAGCCAATCATGGCAAGCGGCGTGGCCGTGCCGGCCTGAAGTGCCAACAACGGCGGAATGATGAGATTACCGGCGCCAAAGAGCATCGAGAACAGCGCAATGCCGACGGTAACGACATGGTCGGAGCGCAAACCGCGCGGAGCGGATGAGGCCATAGACACACCTTTCGGGTCGAAACAAAAAAATGGGACGGGCAAAAACACCCGTCCCGCAAGTATAAACGGTCTAGCAGCTTTAGCAGGCTAAATCGCGCAAAGCGTCAATCGCGGTGTCGACTTCCCCGACCGTGTTGAAATAGCCAAACGAGAAGCGAACGACACCTTGGCGCTCGGTCCCCAGCGCACGGTGCATGAGCGGAGCGCAATGGGCGCCGGGGCGCGTCGCAATCCCCCACCCTTGCATGAGCGCGTCCGAGATCTCGGCCGAATCGATATCACCCACGTTGAGTGAGACGATCGCCGAGCGCGTGGGTTGGTCAAACGCACCGTAGAGCGCAATGCCGGGGATTTCGCGAACGCCGTCGAGGAAGCGCTCTGCAAGCGAGCGCTCATGCGCCGCAATCGCCTCGACCCCGCCTTGTGCCTCGATAAAGTCGAGACCGGCGGAAAGGCCTGCGATACCGTGACCGTTGAGCGTGCCCGCCTCAAGGCGCGTGGGCCACTCAAGCGGCTGCAGCTCATCGAAGCTGTGAACACCGGTGCCACCCATGGCCCACGGAGCCACGTCAATGCCTTCCGCCACGGCCAGGCCGCCGGTGCCTTGAGGTCCCATGAGCCCCTTGTGGCCGGTAAAGCACACCACGTCAAGCCCCATGGCATCCATGTCAATCTTCGCCGTACCGGCAGACTGCGAGGCGTCGACGATCACGAGCGCGCCGGCCGCATGGGCCATGGCGGCAACGCGTGCGATGTCGACCGCGTTGCCGGTCACATTGGAGGCATGCGTCACCACCACAGCACGCGTGCCCTGCGTGACCAGCTGCTCGAGCTCGTCGTAGTCGAGCGCGCCATTCGCGTCGCAGCCCGCATGCTCAACGGTCACGCCCTGCTCTGCCGCCAAGCGGTTGAGCGGACGTAGCACGGAGTTGTGCTCGAGCACCGTCGTGACCACGCGGTCGCCGGGGCACACCACGCCATTGATGACGGTGTTGAGCGCCGCGGTGGAGTTGGGCGTAAAACAAACATGATCGGCCCGCGGGCAGCCCAGCAAGCGCGCAAGCTTGGCGCGGCAGCCGTGGATGGTACGCGCCGCATCGAGCGCACCCGACGTGGCACCGCGCCCAGCATTGCCGAGCGAGCACATCGCCTGCGTCACGGCATCGATGACCGTCTGCGGCTTGTGCATGGTCGTCGCCGCGTTATCCAGGTAGATCATCGCACGACCTCCCACATATCAATCACGGTATAGCCCTCGGTGGGAACGCCCGCCGCGGCGAGTTCGCCGCGCAGCAGCTCCTCATCGGCAGGCAACGCCTTCCACGCCAGACCGCAGCCGGCAGCGACCTCCCCGGGCACGGGAATCGTTCGCCCGGGAAGGCCGCGCTCGATGCAAAGGGACTCGCAGCCCATGGCGGCCGCCGTGGTGGGAAACGTGATGACAAGCGCCGGGCGCTTCTCCCTCATAGCAACTCCAACCAATACGCTACGGGCGCACGACGCGCACGGCCTGCTCCATCTTCTCCACGATCACGTACATATTGGTGACCTCGCCTACTGCAAGCTGGTCCTTAATGCCATAGTGGTCGAGGCAGGTGCCACAGGTAAGGATCTCGACGCCCTGCTCGGCCAGACCCTTCAGGTCGTCGAGTACCGGAGAGCCCTCTACGGTGAGCTTGACGCCGCCGTTGTAGAACAGCATGGTCGCGGGCAGCTCCTCCTGCTGCGTCACGGCAAAGATGAAGGCCTTCATGAGCTTGTGGCCCAGCTCATCGTCGCCACGGCCCATGCAGTCGGTGTAGACGGAAATGACGAGCTTGCCCTTGCCGGCGCTGGCATCACAGAAGGCAGCGCCATCTTGCTCGAGATCGGCCACGGCAACGGTGCCAGAGGCCGCCACGGTCACGTGCCACTCGGCGTCAGAAACCTTCTCGACCGAGGCCGTGCAGCCCTTCTCCTGTGCCATCTTGGAAATGTTCTTGACGGCGGTCTCGTTGTCGACCGAGGTCACCACGGCGCCCTCGCCATCAAGCTGTTTGAGTGCCTTAAGCGTCTTGACGACGGGCAGCGGGCAGGCATCGCCCATGGCATTGACTTCAATCTTGGTAGACATAGCAAATTCCTTTCGAAAGGGGCCGCCCAGAACAGTAGGCGGTCGCATAAACAGTTTTCCTTAATGCACAACGCGGACGGCAGGGCCGCCCGGCTCTGCCTCGCACACGCGCCCAACAACGGCAGCGATGCGCCCCTCGGCATGTAAACGACGCGCAAGCTCATCCACATCGGCAGCAGGCGCCGCAATAAGCAAACCACCCGAGGTCTGCGGATCGTACAGCGCATCCAACATACCCGGTTCCAGGTCATCGTCGGCCGCCACGCGCGGGCCAAAGAAGTCCTGGTTGCGGTAGGAGCCCGCGGGGATAATGCCCAGACGCGCCATGTCGAGCACCTGATCAAAAAGCGGCACCGCCCCCGACGCAAGCTCAATCTGCACGCCCGAGCCCTCGGCCATCTCGCACGCATGCCCGATCAGGCCAAAGCCCGTAATGTCGGTGCAGCCGTGAAGCCCGAGTCCCTCGGCCAAACGGATCGGGGCTTCGTTGAGGGCGCGCATCGAGTCAAACATGGCTGCGGCCTCGTCCTGCTCGATAAGCTCGCCCTTAATGGCCGTGGTGATGATGCCCGAGCCGATCGCCTTGGTCAGCAGCAGAACATCGCCCACGTGCGCGCCGCTGTTGGCGAGCATACGGTCGAGTGGCACAAAACCGCTCACGGACAGGCCGTACTTGGGCTCGTCATCGTTGATGGTGTGGCCGCCCGCGATGGAGCAACCCGCCTCGACGCACTTGTCGGCGCCGCCCGCCAGAATCTGACCGGCAACCTCAACGCCCAGACAGCTCGGGATGCACAGCAAGTTCATGGCATGGCTCGGCCGCCCGCCCATGGCGTAGATATCCGACAGCGAGTTGGCTGCGGCGATCTGGCCGAACAGATAGGGATCGTCGACCATCGGCGGGAAGAAGTCGACGGACTGCACGAGGCCCAGGTTTTTGCCAACACGAAAGACACTCGCATCGTCGGAGGTATCGAACCCCACGAGCAGGTTGTCGTTATGCACATTAGGTAAGTCGCCCAGGACCTGGGCGAGGGCTCCAGGAGCCAACTTAGCGGCTCAACCGCTCGCGGCCGTCATGGACGTGAGCCTAATCTGATCGTCAGCCATCGATACCTCCTCTCATCGGTCAATCATTTTCTCCCAGTATACGCATGAATGCGAGCCTGCGGCGGATGCATTAATTGAGCGCCTGTGCGCGAATCGCCGCGCCAATCGCTCCGGCAAAGCGAGCCTGGGGCGAGGTGGTCACCGGCGACCCCAGCAGCTCGCCCAACCGCTCCACCACGAAGGCGTTCTCGCACAGGCCACCGGTCAGGTAGTACGGGGCGCCCGCGGCCTGCCCGGCCATGGTCGCCACGCGCGAGACCACGCTGTCGATCACGCCACGTGCAATGTTCTCGCGCGGCTCACCGCGACCGATCAGGCTGATGACCTCGCTTTCGGCAAACACCGTGCACATGCTGCTGATCTTGGTGGGCTCACCGGAACGCGCAAGGTCGGCCATCTGCTGTTGGGAAATACCCAGACGGTCGGCCATGATCTCCAAAAAGCGCCCCGTACCGGCAGCGCACTTGTCGTTCATGGCGAACTTGGCCACGCGGCCACTTTTAAGCTGAATGACCTTGGTGTCCTGGCCGCCCACGTCAATCACCGTGCCGTGATCGCCAAACAGGCGCACGGCACCGGTGCCGTGGCAGGTGATCTCGGTCACGACCTTGTGCGCATAGGGCACGGCGACACGGCCGTAGCCGGTCGCGATCACGCGCACGTCGTCGGCAGCCACGTCATAGTCGGCTGAAGCGAGCTCGCCGCGCAAGCGCTCGGCCGCATCGACCGACGAATACCCCGTCGGCATGACGCAGGTCCACGCAATGGCGCCGTCCGTCTCCACCACTGCAGCCTTCGCGGCCGTCGAGCCTATGTCGATACCAATGCCAACCACGGCATCCTCCTTCTATGCGGCAAAGCAACTATCCCTTTGCCGCATTTGTCCTACAGGGTTTCGATGAAGGCGGCGATGCGGGTCTCGATCTGACCCATGTCGCCGTTGCTGTAGTCGGTCTCGATCTTCATATACGGAATACCCGCACCCTCGACAGCCTCCTGCATGCGCGCACTCTCCACGTTAAAGGTGTGGCACGCCTGGAGCACGCTCTCCACTACGCCATCGACGTGATACTTCTCGCACATGGCCAGCGTGTTCTGCATACGACCGTCGTTGGGCGTCATGACCGAGCAGTTAATGTCCAGGTAGCGATCGGCGATAGCGCGCAGAATATCGGGAGCCTCCGGGTCGATCATCATGGCCGCCGTGCGCTCGCCCGAGCAGTCGTCCATGCACACGACCACGCCGCCGTTGGACTCGATGGCGCGGCCGATTTTGTTGATCACGCCGCCCACCGGGCAGCCGGTGATCAGAATGCGCTTGGCATCCGCCGCAACCGGGCGCTCGCCCGCGTCGTAGACCTCGCGCAGCTTGACAACCTTTTGCTCCAGCTGCTGCGTATAGGCCTCGATATCAAAGCTGAACGTACCGGCAAACATGGTGCTCATCAGGTCGACGCCGCTCATGGCCGCCGGCTGATTGGCCTGCAGCGCAAACATGTCGAGCTGGGCCGCACGCAAGCGGTTGCGGCGGCGCACAGCGGCGCGCAGGTCATCGTCGGTAATCGTGATGCCGTAGAAGACCTCGAGCTCCTCCTTGAGCAGGCGGCACTCCTCGTACCAGCCCTCGCGCTCGTAGGCGCGGTCGCGACCCTGAGGAAGATGCAGAATGTGCGTGCGCTTGAGCTCGTTGAGCAGCTCGTACATCTTCTTCTTGCCGTCGCAGGTGGTCTCGCCGATGATCATGTCGCTAAAGTACGTAAACGGGCACTTTTGCGAATAGGCAAAACCGTACGTCGACTTGATGAGCGGACACAAATTTGCCGGCAGCACCTTCTCGGCCTCGGGAATCACCTCGTCGGACGTACCGCACAGAGCCACGCTCGAGGCGCCCGCGGCATCGATAATCTCGAGCGGCGTATAGCTGCACAAAAAGCCGACCAGGCGATTACCCGCCTGCTTATAATCCTTGACGCGAATAAACGCCGCCTTGCGCTGCTCGTTGAACTCCTCAAACGTGCGCGGCAACGGCTGCTCAATATTTTCCGACATATAACTCCTTAACAAACCTTTTAACCAACCAAGGAGACGGCTTTCCCAGGTGCCCGAGGTTGCCGTGAAAGAGGAGTCGCCGCGTACTTTGGTACGCAAGCGACGGTTTGAACGGCAAGATCGGGTGCCTGGGAAGCCGCCGGGACGGATATAGCCCTAAATGGTTTCCAAGAAAGCCTCAATCCTGGTTTGCAGTTGGCCTGCATCCTCGCCGGCGTAGTCGGTCGTGATGTGCATAAACGGAATGCCTGCCTCCTCGGCGGCCTTCTCCACGGCAAACGACTCCATCTCATAGAGCGTGCAGAACTGCAGGGCCACGTCGACGATGCCGTCGGCATGCAGGTCCTTGGCCATCTGGACAATGTCCTTCATACGCTGGTCGTTGGGCGTAAAGACAGCGCAGTTGATCTTAAAGTAGCGCTCGGCGATGGCGTCGAGCATCTCGTCGACCGTCTCGCCGGACTCGTCGACCAGGTCCTTGTAGTAGCGCGAACCCGTGCAGGACTCCTCGCCCACCACGACGCCGCCGGCCTTCTCGATGAGGTTGAACAGCTTCCAGTTGGGCACGGCCATGGGCGTACCGGTGTACAGGATGCGCTTGGTCCCCTTGGGCGCCACGCCTTCGCCGGCCTCGATACGCTGCTCGCACTCAGCCGCCATATCGTTAATGGCTCCGGTCAGACGCGGTGTGTCGTCCATAAAGGCGGCCTGAACGGTCAGCAGGCTATCGAGACCGCTGATGGGCGCCGGATCGGCAGCGCGGGTCGCAGCCAGGCGCTGCAGGGCACGGCGCTTCTCGTTGACGGCGTGGATGGCAGCCTTCAGACGCTCGGGCGTAATCGTGACGCCGCACTCTTCCTCAATCTTAGCAGCAAGCTTTTTGACCTCGGCTTTCCAGGTCACGAGCGTCGACTCGTCGTGTACGTTGGGAATATCCATGACGTACATGTTCTTTTGCGTGGCAAAGAACTCGTAGGCCTTCTTCTTGCCATCGCAGGTGTTCTCGCCTACCACCAGGTCACTCGACTCAATGTAGGGGCAGACCTCGTCCAGCTTAAAGCCGGCAAAGCTCTTAATGAGCGGGCAGGTGTTACGCGGCAGATGCTCCTCGACCTTGTCCGTTACCCAATCAGCGCCAGAGCACAGGCCCACAGGAATGCCGTCACAGGCAAGTACGATCTCCTCGGGCACGTAGACGCAGAACGAACCAACGATCTTGGTGGCCTCGCCGGCCTCCTTCTTGTCGAGCATCTCCTTAATACGGCCGCTGTGGATGTTGGTGGCGACAAAATCCAGGTAGGACGTGGACTTGGGGCGATTGTTCTGCGTCAGGAACATATCGCCGTACATCTGGCCCACGGCGCCCAGCAGCATGTCGTGGTCGGCAAGATTCATGCCGAGGCTCTCCCACATCGGATGGAAATCGAATTCTTCAGCCATGGCGGTTCCCCTCTCGAACCAAAAATGAATAGCTACGGTATTGCTGCACGGTGGGTGGCGAAAACCCAGCCGTGCTCAAACCCGGGATTTTGGGGAACCTGCTTTGCAGCTGATTATTTAGTTGTGCGTCGTCTCTCCCGGAGCCGTGAACATACCTGCTCATATGCGGCTCCGAGCCATATACAGGGCGCGCGCGGCAACGCGGCGAATGTATGTCGTCTGCGGCATGTGCGCACCCTCCTTTACCAGTTGAGGTCAACTATATCAACGGTCATCGACTATGCGAACACCGTTGACATTCGTACGACAGCGTCGTGTGCCGTCGTTTAATAAATAATTATTTCTGTCTCTTATACACATCTCCGAGCCCACGAGACGGACTCC
>CABRIB010000087.1 GCA_902470915.1 uncultured Collinsella sp.
TACACAAGGAGTATCGTCGGCAGCGTCAGATGTGTATAAGAGACAGCCCACAAACTGTTCGCACTCGTGCAGCAGGTCCTCGAGCAGGTCGCCGATGTTCTTGGTAATGGGCTCGGGCTCGGTGTAGCCCGTGCCGCCGGTGCCGGTAAAGGCGTCGAGCGAACGCTCAAAAGCCTTCATAAGCGTAATGTCAAAGTTGATGCCCAAAATGCCGACGGGCTTGCCCTCATCGTTGCGGATAAAGATGGTCGAGGACTTGAGCAGCTTGCCATCGGCGGTTTTGGTGAGGTACGGCTCGCGGTCGTGCACGTCGGCGGTGCCCTCGTGCATGGATTCAAGCACAATATGGCTGGGGCCGTCACCCAGTTTGCGCCCGCTGACGTGGCCGTTTTCGATCACTACGATGGAGCGGTCCACGTCCTCGGTCTCCAGGTCGTGGACGACGACTTCGCAGTTGGGGCCAAATTGGAGCGCCAGACCGTGTGCAAGGCGCTTGTAGAACTCAATCTGTGCGGGGGTCATGGGTGCCTTCCTAAAAATTAGTTTGGGCTCACTGTGCCATAAACCCCACTTGTTCGCAAATAACGAAAGCGTCGCTGTGTTATGTGACCGTTCGGCGGCGAAAAGGTACCGATTACGGCAACAAACAATTTGTTAGGTTTTCCAATCAAAAAGTGTGATAGAACAGTGCTAACAAACTTTTTGTTTGGCATCCACATAAAAGTTCAGCCGTGTGAATGGGATCGGGCTGAAACGCGTATGCGGGGGCCGGCAAGAGAGAACTTAAGGAGTTCACCGTATGGCCGATAAGATCCAGTGGGCGGGCAACACGATGCCCAAGAGCGATGACAAGCACTTGGGAATCATGAGCCTCGACCACGTGAAGAAGGCCCGCGCCTTCCACCAGTCGTTCCCCCAGTACACCGTCACTCCGCTTGCCCGCCTGGATGGCCAGGCCGCGCGCCTGGGCCTGTCCAACCTGTGCGTTAAGGACGAGAGCTATCGCTTTGGCCTCAACGCCTTTAAGGTCCTGGGCGGTTCGTTTGCCATGGCCAACTACATTGCCGACGAGACCGGCAAGGACGTTGCCGAGTGCACCTTCGATTACCTGACCTCCGATCAGCTTGCCAAGGACTTTGGCCAGGCTACCTTCTTTACCGCCACCGACGGCAACCATGGCCGCGGCGTGGCATGGGCTGCCAACAAGCTGGGCCAGAAGGCCGTCGTGCACATGCCCAAGGGTTCCACCAAGCCCCGCTTTGATAACATCGCCGCCGAGGGCGCCACGGTGACCATCGAAGAGGTCAACTACGACGAGTGCGTGCGCATGGCCGCCGCCGAGGCCGACGCCTGCGAGCGCGGCGTCATCGTTCAGGATACCGCCTGGGAGGGCTACGAGAAGATCCCGTCCTGGATCATGGAGGGCTACGGCACCATGGCTTCCGAGGCTGCCGAGCAGCTGCGCGAGATGGCCATCAACCGCCCGACGCACGTCTTTGTCCAGGCTGGCGTGGGCTCGCTCGCCGGCGCCGTGGTGGGCTACTTCACCAACCTGTATCCCGATAACCCGCCCACCTTCGTCGTGGTCGAGTGCGCGCCTGCCGCCTGCCTGTACAAGGGCGCTGCCGCCGGCGACGGCGATCCGCGCATCGTGGACGGCGACATGCCCTCCATCATGGCCGGCCTGTGCTGCGGCGAGCCCAACATCCTGGGCTGGGATATCCTGCGCAACCACACCACCGCCTTCGTGTCCTGCCCCGACTGGGTCACCGCTCGCGGCATGCGCACTCTGGGCGCTCCCGAGAAGGGCGACCCGCGCGTCATCTCCGGCGAGTCCGGCGCTGTGACCACCGGTCTGGTCGAGACTCTCATGCTCGATCCCGAGTACGCCGAGCTCAAGGAACTCATCGGCCTGGACAAGACGAGCTCCGTGCTCTGCTTCTCCACCGAGGGCGACACCGATCCGGATCAGTACCGTCGCATCGTCTGGGAGGGCGAGTATCCGACCTGCTAGCAGACTGACCTGTCCGGAGGCAGCCGGAGGACTTTACTCCCTGCTCGGACAGTCCTGCTCGCACGGAGAGCACATTAAGTGCTCTCCGGCTCGTGCGGAACTCGCGACGGAGCAAAGTCCTCCGTCCGCCTCCTATGGTTACTTGCTTGTGGGGTGCTCAACCTCACGCCTCTTGGCACAAGTGATCTATCTGAAATATCTACCTGTAGGTAAACCCTTGTAGAAAGGTTGACTGTTATGACTAAAGAACTCGATTTTGATGCCATTAAGGCTGCGGCTGAGTCTCATCGTGCTGATATGACTCGCTTCCTGCGCGCTATGATCTCCCATCCCTCTGAGTCCTGCGAGGAGGGTGAGGTTGTCGCTTGCATCAAGGCCGAGATGGAGAGCCTTGGCTATGACGAGGTCAAGGTCGACGGCCTGGGCAACGTTATGGGCTTTATGGGCGAGGGCGACAAGATCATCGCCATCGACTCCCACATCGACACCGTCGGCATCGGCAACATCGAGAACTGGGATGCCGATCCCTATGAGGGCTACGAGACCGACGAGATCATCTACGGTCGCGGCGGCTCCGACCAGGAGGGCGGCATGGCTTCTGCTACCTACGCTGCCAAGATGATGAAGGACATGGGCCTCATCCCCGAGGGCTACAAGATCATGGTCGTCGGCACCGTCCAGGAAGAGGACTGCGACGGCATGTGCTGGCAGTACATCTACAACAAGGACGGCATTAAGCCCGAGTTCGTCATTTCCACCGAGCCCACCGACGGCGGCATCTATCGTGGTCACCGCGGCCGCATGGAGATCCGCGTCGACGTTCACGGCACCTCCTGCCACGGCTCCGCTCCCGACCGCGGCGACAACGCCATTTACAAGATGGCCGACATCATCGCCGACGTCCGCGCCCTCAACAACAACGGCTGCGACGAGTCGACCGACATCAAGGGCCTCGTCAAGATGCTCGACCCCAAGTACAACCCCGAGCACTTCGAGGATGCCCGCTTCCTGGGCCGCGGCACCTGCACCGTCAGCCAGATCTTCTACACCAGCCCCAGCCGCTGCGCTGTCGCTGACTCCTGCGCCATCTCCATCGACCGTCGCATGACCGCCGGTGAGACCTGGGAATCCTGCCTGGACGAGATCCGTAACCTGCCGGCCGCCAAGAAGTACGGCGACGACGTGAAGGTCTCCATGTACATGTACGACCGTCCGTCCTGGACCGGCGAGGTCTACGAGACCGAGGCTTACTTCCCCACGTGGATCAACAAGGAGACCGCTCCGCACGTCAAGGCCCTCGTCGACGCCCACAAGGCCATGTTCGGTGACGAGCGCATCGGCTGCGAGCCCAGCATGGACAAGCGCACCGGTCGTCCGCTGTGCGACAAGTGGACCTTCTCCACGAACTGCGTCTCCATCCAGGGCCGCTACGGCATCCCCTGCGTGGGCTTTGGCCCGGGTGCCGAGTCTCAGGCTCACGCTCCCAACGAGGTCACCTACAAGGACGACCTGGTCACCGCTGCCGCCATGTATGTGGCTGCCCTGAACCTCTACGATCCGAGCCAGGCCGATGGCGACGCCACCGTGTTCCGCGCCGGTCTGACCAACAACAAGATCGATTAGTCCCATTCCTCGATTTTGTTGAGCCGGGGGCCGCTCGCGTCCCCGGCACCCCCTGTCGACTTGGGGCCCGCGGTCGTTATCTCCCATGCTTCCTCGACGGTAGCGGGTCCTCGTCATAGCGCTCTGCATGTTCTAGCCACACGCGCATGCCGGAGCGCATCTACTCATTGCGATCGTTTCATCTTTAGAAAGGACATTTCCATGGACGCCAAGTTTACCGAGCTCGTCGAGCAGCTGAACGGCCTCGATTTTAAGGGTATGTACGGCAGCGACTTCCTGCACACCTGGGATAAGACCACCGATGAACTCAAGGCGCTCTACATCGTCGCCGACGCCCTGCGCCAGCTGCGCGAGAACAACGTCTCTCCCAAGATTTTCGACTCGGGTCTGGCCGTCTCCCTATTCCGCGACAACTCCACCCGTACGCGTTTCTCCTTCTCTAAGGCCGCCAACCTGCTCGGCCTTGAGCTGCAGGACCTGGACGAGAAGAAGTCCCAGATCGCTCACGGCGAGACCGTCCGCGAGACCGCTACCATGATCTCCTTCATGGCCGACGTCATCGGCATCCGCGACGACATGTACATCGGCAAGGGCGACGCCTACATGGCCGAGGTCTCCGAGTCTGTCCAGCAGGCTTACGAGGACGGCGTTCTGGATCACCGTCCCACGCTCATCTCCCTGCAGTCCGACTCCGACCACCCCACGCAGTCCTCTGCCGACATGCTCTACCTCATCAACGAGTTTGGCGGCCTTGAGAACCTCAAGGGCAAGAAGGTTGCCGTCACCTGGGCCTATTCGCCCTCTTACGGCAAGCCGCTGTCCTGCCCGCAGTCGCTGATCAGCCTGCTGCCCCGCTTTGGCATGGACGTCACCCTGGCCCACCCCGAGGGCTACGACCTCATGCCCGAGGTCGTTGAGCGCGCCAAGGGCTATGCCGCCGAGTCCGGCACCACCTTTAAGCAGGTCAACACCATGGCCGAGGCCTTCGAGGGCGCCGACATCGTAATCCCCAAGAGCTGGGCTCCGTTTGCCGCCATGGAGAAGCGCACCAACCTGTACGCCGAGGGCGACGACGCCGGCATCGCTGCACTCGAGAAGGAGCTGCTCGCTCAGAACGCCACGCATCAGGATTGGTGCTCCACGACCGAGCTCATGGAGAAGACCGCCAACGGCCAGGACACCATCTTTATGCATCCGCTGCCCGCCGACATCTCCGGTGTCTCTTGCGAGCACGGCGAGGTCAACGCCGACGTCTTCGACATGCACCGCGTGGGCATGTACAAGGAGGCCAGCTACAAGCCGTACGCCATCGCAGCCATGATGTTCCTGCAGAAGGTTGCCGATCCCGCCGCTACCCTCAAGGCCCTCGACGAGCGTAACACCGCCCGTTGGTTCCAGGCCTAAAGCTGGGTTGAGGTAAGCCATGTAAAGGGGGCGCTCTGCCAACCGGCGGGGTGCCCCTTTTTGCATCGTGGGCGTGCGGGATAAGCGCTTTCGATGTAGATGCCCCGCGACGCGAGTTATGGGTACGATGGTTTCAGGGGAGGTATCGCCATGAAACTTGGTTGCGTCATTATGGCTTCGGGCGAGGGCAAGCGATTTGGCTCTAACAAGATGCTCGCCGATATCTATGGCGAGCCGCTGATTGCCCGGACCATTGATTCGGTTCCCCGGGGCTTTGACGTTGTGGTTTCGACGCGTTGGCCCGAGGTCGCTCAGATTTGTGATGACAAGCATTGTCCGTGCGTGCTGCACGATGGCGAGCTGCGCAGCGAAAGCGTCCGTGCGGGCCTTTCGTGGGGAGTCGAACGCAACTGGAAAGGTTGCCTCTTTTTGCCGGGCGACCAGCCGCTCGTGAGTTCGGATTCTTTTGAGGCTATGGTTCGTGCATTTGACGAGCGTGGCCGCAAGCATCCGGTGCGTCTTGCGTGCAACGGTGAGCCTTCGAGCCCGGTGCTCTTTCCGGCGGAACTGTTCGATGCACTTATGTGTCTTGAGGGTAAGGACGGCGGCGGTTCGATCCTCAAGGACCGTACCGACGTGGTGCTGGTCGAGGCGCGTGCCTACGAGCTGTGGGACGTCGATACCGTCAAGGGACAGCGACGCATAACGGAGCATATCGCCGCCTGCTCGTATTTTGATCGCGTGGCCAACTGCATCAATCAATAAGGAGCAATTATGATCATCATCAAAAACGGCGCACTCGTGACGCCCCAGGGGCTTCGCCGCGCCGATCTTGCCATGGAGGGCGACAAGATTGTGCGGATTGCCGCGGCAATCGAGCCGGGCGAGGGCGATACCGTCGAGGACGCCACCGACTGCTGGGTGTTTCCCGGCTTTATCGACGGCCACACGCACATGCAGTGCTGGACCGGCATGGATTGGACAGCCGATAGCTTTGAGACCGGCACGCGCGCGGCTGCCTGCGGCGGCACGACGACCATTGTGGACTACGCGACGGCCGATCGCGGCGTGACCATGCCCGATGCCTTGGTCGAGTGGCATCATCGCGCCGACGGCACCTGCACCGCCAACTATGCCTTCCATATGGCGCTTGCCGAGTGGAATGAGCGCAACCGCGCCGATCTTTCGGCCATGCGCGAGGCGGGCGTGTCGTCGTTTAAGACCTACTTTGCCTACGACCATCTGCGCCTGGACGATGCCGAGACGCTCGAGGTGCTGGAGGAGCTCAAGCGCGTGGGCGGTATCCTGTGCGTGCATTGCGAGAACGGCACGTTGGTCAACGCGCTGCAGAAGCGCGTGTTTGAGCAGGGTATCCACGGGCCCGAGGGCCATGCGCTCAGCCGTCCGGACGTGTGTGAGGCCGAGGCCGTGAGCCGCCTGCTGTATCTGGCGCACTTGGCCGGGGACGCTCCGGTCAACGTGGTGCACCTTTCGACCAAGCTGGGGCTCGAGGCCATTCGCGCTGCCAAAGCGCGCGGGCAGAAGAACATCTATGTCGAGACATGCCCTCAGTATCTGATGCTCGACGACACCTGCTATCTGGAGCAGGGCGAGGACGGCTTTGCGGGCGCCAAGTACGTGATGAGTCCGCCGCTGCGCCATGCCGGCGACCGTGCGGCACTGCGCGAGGCGCTTGTGGCCGGCGAGATCGATACGATTGCGACCGACCACTGTAGCTTTAACCTGCACGGGCAAAAGGACCGCGGGCGCGACGACTTCCGCGCGATTCCCAACGGCGGACCCGGCGTGGAGCATCGCCCCGTCGCGATCGCTACGAGCTTTGAGGGACAGCTGGGTCCCGAGGATCTGTGCCGCCTGATGAGCGAGAACCCGGCGCGCGTCTTTGGCATGTATCCGCACAAGGGCTGTCTTGCCGAGGGCGCCGATGCCGACGTGTGCGTGTGGGATCCCAAGGCGCGCTGGACGATTAGCGCCGCGACGCAGCATCAGGCCGTGGACTACACGCCGCTCGAGGGCTTTGAGGCGCACGGCCGCGCCAAGGCCGTGTTTGTGAACGGCGTACTGGCTGCGCGCGACGGCGAGCCCACCGGAGCCCAACCCGGCCGCTACGTCCCCCGCTAGCAGGAAGATCACCGGATTTCCCTCCGCAGTTGCGGTGGAATAGTTCCTGTTTAGCCGCCAAATAGGCCGTTTCAGGAACTATTCCACCGCAACTTATAGGCCTGCTGGGGCAGCGCCAGCTACTTGAGGTTGGTGGCGACGACGGGGCGGCCGAGGGCTGCCTGGAAGCGGTCGGCTATCGTTGAGTCGGCAAGTGTGTCGACTTGGTTGAGCATGACGCGTGCGGTGCTGAGCTTCAGCGCCTGCATCTCGGCATTGAGCACCTGGGCGACGCGCTCGGGCGTGGCGATGTCGGTGGGCTCGCAGCCGCAACGTTCGAAAAAGAGCTCGGGGCGGTGGACGGCTTCGTTGATGGGCTTGCCGAGCCCCGAGGCGCCGACGACCCAGACAACGTTTGCCGTGGCGGCGGGAATTACCGGCTCCCAGGCGGCGTGCGCCTTGAGCGGGAGCCGCTTGCTGCCGTCCGCCTCGGCCAGGACGTAGTCAAAGCGCTGCGCCAGCTGGTCGAGCGGCGCGGCGGGGGAGGAGAGCTTGCCCGTCTGGGGGTCCAAGACACCTGCTTGGCAGATCCTTCCCCGCACAAGCCCCGCGCAGGCCTCGCAGGTGCAGCCTGGGGCGTGTAAGGCACCTGGCTTCCAGGGCGCGGCGTCCAGACGACGGCTCGATCCGTCCCACGGCACGCCGGCGACGGGAAACATATGCGTGGTGGTGCAGAGGAGCACGCGGCCGCCAGAGCGCATGAGCTCAAGGCTCAGCGTCTTGAGCAAGGTCGACTTGCCGCCGCTGCCGATAATCGCGGTAATGCCCGGCTCGATCCTGAGCGCCGAGGCAAGATTACCGTTAACCGTTTCCATATGTTCACCGCCGTATAATACTGTGATAATAAACTGTCTCTTATACACATCTGACGCTGCCGACGATACTCCTTGTGTA
>CABRIB010000088.1 GCA_902470915.1 uncultured Collinsella sp.
GAGATAGGAGTCCGTCTCGTGGGCTCGGAGATGTGTATAAGAGACAGCCGAGATACCGGCGTGCGTGGCACCGATCTTAACGTTGAGGTGCGGGTAGCCGATGGAGTTACGAACCTGCTCAAAGGCGCGACCGGCAGCGAACATGGCAAAGGTACTCGCGAAGGCAACACGACCGGTGGTCGCGATACCGGCGGCGACGCCCATCAGGTTGCTCTCGGCAATGCCCACATCGAAGAAGCGGTCGGGGCAGGCCGCCTTGAACTTACCGGTCTGCGTGGCGGCGGCTAGGTCGGCGTCGAGGACCACAAAGTCATCGTGCTCGTTGGCGAGCTCGACGAGGGCCTCGCCGTAGCTTACGCGCGTGGCGATTTTCTTGACGTCTGCCATCCTAGAGCTCCTCTCCGGCGGCCGTGAGCTCTGCCATGGCCTGCTCAAACTGTTCATCGTTGGGGGCCTTGCCGTGCCAACCAACCTGGTTCTCCATAAAGGACACGCCCTTGCCCTTTGTGGTCTCGGCGATAATGGCGGTCGGCTGCCCCTTGGTGGCGCGAGCCTCGGCAAAGGCGGCGCGGATCTGGTCGAAGTCGTTGCCGTCGGCGAGCTCAACCACGTGGAACTTGAACGCACGGAACTTGTCGGCGAGCGGCATGGGGTCGTTGACCTCCTCGACGGGACCGTCAATCTGAAGGCCGTTGTGGTCGACGATCACGCAGAGGTTATCGAGCTGCTGGTTGCCGGCAAACATGGCGGCCTCCCAGACCTGGCCCTCCTCGCTCTCGCCATCACCCAGCAGGGCGTACGTGCGATAAGTATCGCCCCAGTGCTTGGCGGCAACGGCCATGCCCACGGCGGCGGAAATGCCCTGGCCGAGCGAGCCGGTGGACATGTCGACGCCCGGGGTGTCGTTCATGTTGGGGTGACCCTGCAGGTGGCTGCCGATATGGCGCAGCGTCTTGAGGTCCTCTTTGGGGAAGAACCCGCGCTCGGCGAGCACGGCGTACAGGCCCGGAGCGCAATGGCCCTTGGAGAGCACAAAACGGTCGCGATCGGCCTTGCGGGGATCGGACGGGTCGACGTTCATTTCCTCAAAGTACAGATAGGTCATGATGTCGGCAGCACCGAGCGAACCGCCCGGATGGCCGGACTTGGCAGCGTGCACGCCGGTGACGATGCCCTTCCTTACCTCGTTGGCAACCTTTTTGAGCTCTTCGTCGCTCATTGTGCCTTCCTTTCATCCTCTTTAGACAAGATGCGCACGGCACCGAAGGTAATCCCAACACAGCCGCAATGCACGTACGTCATTCATTATGCTGGAAACTGATGGCTTTACCAGAGTTTTTATCATTATTTGAACAATTTAGCAGGCAGAACCGCTGATGAAACGGTTTATCAATGTGAACGTCTTTTGGATGGGACGCGGTCGGCCCTACGCGCTAATGTCCTTGAATCCCTCGCCGAAGGCTTCCGTAACGTCAGCGACCGTCACAATGGCGTGAGGATCGCGCTCGCGCACGATCGTCTTGAGGGTATTGAGCTCTCGACGGCTCACGATGACCATGATCACCGGCTTCTCGGCACCCGAATACATGCCAGTCGCCTTAAACTTGGTACAACCACGACCCAGGCCATACATAATATCGGCAGCGATATCAGGGAACTTGTCCGAGATGATGAGTACCATACGGCGTTTGTTGCCACCATCGACCACGGCATCGATCACGTAGCCGCTAATGACCATCGAAAGGCCTGCATATAGTGCATTTTCGATTGAAAAGACCGGAGCCGACAGCGCACATACGGCAACATCGATCGCCATGACGGTCGAGCCCACGGGCAGCGAGGTATTACGCGAGATGATTTGGCCAATCGTGTCCGAGCCGCCGGTGTTGGCGCCGGCGCGCAGCACCATGCCATAACCGATGCCCGTGATGATGCCGCCCCACATAGCGGGCAGCATCAGATCGGCATGTGCCAGCGGCGCCACAAACGGAGCGAACAGGTCGGTGAAAAAGCCCAGCAGCACAAAGCCCGTCGCCGTCTGCACCACGTAGAACATGCCGCCCTCGCGCATAACGACCAGCAGCAGCAAGGCGTTCATCACGATCGTCTGAATACCAACGGGAAGCGATATGCCGCGCGATGCGCCGACCGCCTGGATAATGGTGGCAAGGCCCGTAACACCACCGGCAGCAAGGCCGTTGGGAATCAAAAACAGGTCGGTCGCAATAGCGGCCAGAGCGCACCCCAACATAATCTGGGGCAGGTCGTGAAAGAAGTTCATCGAAAGAATGCGCTTGATGTCCAGACGATATGCCATGCAGCCTCCCTCAAAAAAGCGCACCCAAACGGATGCGCTTTGAACTTCTTCTTATGTTCGATTCTACCGATTCGCCGGACAAAAACCACCCCTGCGCAGGGTTTGCTTTGGATACAAAACCACCCTGCTCGGAGGGTTTTAATCCATTTCCACATAAACCGGGCGGTTTATGCAGATGGGGTCTCCGCGTCAGCGTTGCCGGTGGCCCAGCGATGGTAGCCAATAACAAATGGGTCCAGGTCACCATCGTCAAGAACGGCCTCGACATTGCTGGTCTCCACACCCGAGCGCAGATCCTTGACCATCTGGTACGGGTAGAGTACGTAGCTGCGAATCTGGTTGCCAAAACCGATCGTGGTTTTGGGTCCGCGAATCTCATCGAGCGCCTCGGCGCGCTTCTCGAGCTCAATCTCGTACAGGCGAGCCTTGAGGATCTGCATGCACGCGGCCTTGTTCTGGATCTGGCTGCGCTCGTTTTGGCAGGTAACCACAATGCCGCTGGGAAAATGCGTCACGCGCACGGCGGAGTCGGTGGTGTTGACGCCCTGACCGCCCGGGCCGCTCGCGTGGTACACGTCCACGCGGATGTCATCGGGGCTGATCTCGATGTCGATATCATCGGGTAGCACGGGGATGACCTCGACGCCGGCAAACGTGGTCTGGCGGCGCTTCTTGTCGTCGGTGGGGCTAATGCGAACCAAGCGGTGGACGCCGGCCTCGGCGCGCAGCATGCCAAATGCGTCCTTGCCCTCGACGGTAAAGGTCGCGCGGTCGATGCCGATGACCTCGGCCGCGGGACAGTCGTTGATGGTGACCTTCCAGCCGCGACGCTGGCAGTACTTCATGTACATCTTAAAGAGCATGAAGGTCCAGTCCTGGGCCTCCAGACCACCCTGTCCGGGCTTGATGGTCACAATGGCATCACCGTGATCGAACTCACCGGTGAACCAGCTCGAAAGCTCGAGCTCGTCGATAGCGCGGGCCAGGCGTTCTGCCGTAGCGGCAGCCTCCTCGCGCAATGCGGCGGCGTCGGGGTCATCCCCCATCTCCTCGGCAAGCTCCAGCGCCGCGCGGGCGTCAGATAGCTCGCCGCGTGCGGTGTCCACGGCAGCGATATCTTCCTTGGTGCGCGCGATCTCCTCCATGGTGGCACGGGCGGCGTCGGCGTCATCCCAAAAGCCAGGGGCGACACTTTTGGCCTCGAGCTCGGACACGCGGGTACGCTTCTCGTCCAGGTGGAGATACGATTCGACCTCACCGAGCCGGTCCGCAAACGCGTCCAGTTCGGCGGGCGTTACCTCTAAAGCCTCAGCCATTAACGATTCCTGCCGTGGCAGTACTTAAACTTCTTGCCGCTACCGCAGGGGCACGGGTCGTTGCGGCCCACGTTGACGTACGGATCGTCGCTCTCGGACTTGCGATAGGTGGTCACCTTGCCACCGTTGTTGACGGCAGCCGGGCCTCCCTGGACGGCCGTACGGGCCTGCACCTGTGCCTGCTTGCGCAGCACCGAGTTGCCGTTGTCGCCATCGACATCGGCGGGGCCGGAGAAATGCGCACCCTCGAGCGCGGGGTCCTCCTTGTGCTCCACGGCGTGCGGGGCGGCCTTGATCTCGATGCGCAGGACGGTGCGCAGGTAATCCTCGTACATGGTGTCGACGAGCATCTGGAAGGCACCATAAGCCTCGGTCTTGTACTCGACCAGCGGGTCGCGCTGGCCAAAGCCGCGCAGGCCGATGCCGGTCTTGAGGTAGTCCATCTCCTGCAGGTAGTTCATCCAGCGGGTATCGATGACGCGCAGCATAACCTGGGTGTTGAGCTCGCGCATCAGGTCCTCGCCCAAGCGCTCGGCCTTCATGTTGTAGCACTTCTCAACATAGGCCAAGACATCGGCAGCCAGGGCTTCAAAGTCCTCGTCGGGGAACTGAGGGGTATCGATATGCCCGGTCAGCTCGACGACCCACTTACGCAGGCCCTCAAGATCGCGCTCGCCCTCGTGGCTGTCCTTGGTGCAGAACTCCTGCACGCAGCGGTACACGGTATCGTGCATGACCTCGGTGATGTGATCGGTCAGGTCCTTGCCGTCCAGAATCTTGTTGCGCTCGGCGTAGATGACCTGGCGCTGCTTGTTCATGACGTCGTCGTACTCAAGGACGCTCTTACGCATGGAGAAGTTGATGCTCTCGACCTTGTGCTGGGCGCTCTCGACGGCCTTGGAAATGATCTTGTGCTGGATGGGCATGTCGTCGCCCATATCGGCCGTGACCATCATCTTGGAGACGCGGTCCATCTTGTCGCCGCCAAACAGGCGCATCAGATCGTCCTCGAGCGACAGGTAGAACTGGGTCTCGCCCGGATCGCCCTGACGGCCGGAGCGGCCGCGCAGCTGATTGTCGATACGACGGGACTCATGGCGCTCGGTGCCGATGACGGTCAGGCCGCCGGCGGCAAGCACGCGCTCGCGCTCGGCCTTGCAGGTCTCCTTGGCCTCGGCGTTAAACTGCTCGAGCTGCTCGGGCGTCACGTCCTCCATGGTCAGGCCCTCGTACTCAAGGCGCTCGCGCACCAGCTCGTCGGGGTTGCCGCCCAGCAGGATGTCGGTACCACGACCGGCCATGTTAGTAGCGATGGTCACGGCGCCATAGCGACCAGCCTGGGCCACGATATGGGCCTCGCGCTCGTGATGCTTAGCGTTGAGGACCTCGTGCGCGATGCCGCGCTTGGTAAGGGCGGCCGACAGCTTCTCGGAGCTTTCGATGGAGACGGTGCCCACCAGGACCGGCTGGCCCTTGGCGTGACGTCGCTCGACGTCATCGGCAACGGCGTTGTACTTGGCCTGGATGGTGCGGTACACCAGGTCCTCATGGTCAACACGCTGAACGGGCTTGTTGGAGGGGATGACCTCAACGGGCAGCTTGTAGATCTCGCGGAACTCGGCATCCTCGGTGAGTGCCGTACCGGTCATGCCGGAGAGCTTGTCATACAGACGGAAGTAGTTCTGCAAGGTGATGGTGGCCAGCGTCTGGTTCTCCTCGCGCACGAGCACGCCCTCTTTGGCCTCGATGGCCTGGTGCAGGCCCTCGGAATAGCGGCGGCCTTCCATGATGCGGCCAGTGAACTCGTCGACGATCTTGACCTCGCCGTTAGTGACCACGTACTGCTTGTCGCGATGGAACATGTACTGGGCCTTCAGCGCCTGCTGCAGGTGGTTGACCAGCTGGCCCGAAAGGTCGGCATAGATGTCCTCGATACCCAGGCGGCGCTCGATCTTCTTAAGGCCGCGCTCGGTGGCGGCAATGGTGTGCTTGGCCTCGTCCATGACGTAGTCGCCCGTGGGCTCTACGTCCTCGGTGGCGGTGAGCATGTCGTGCGAGACGTCCTCGCCGCGCTCAAGGCCGCGCACGGCACGCGCGAAGTCCTTGTAGGTGCTGGCGGACTTGGTGCCGGCACCCGAGATGATGAGCGGGGTACGTGCCTCGTCGATCAGGATGGAGTCGACCTCGTCGACGATGGCGTAATGGTGGCCGCGCTGCACGCGCTGCTCGGGGCGAGTGACCATGTTGTCGCGCAGGTAATCGAAACCGAACTCGGAGTTGGTGCCGTAGGTGACGTCGGCCTGGTAGGCCGGACGCTTGAGCTCGAGCGGCATGTTGTTCTGGAGCAGACCGACGGTCATTCCCAGGTACTTGTAGATGCGGCCCATCCACTCGGAGTCGCGCTTGGCCAGGTAATCGTTGACGGTAACGACGTGTACACCCTTGCCGGCAATAGCGTTGAGGTAGCCGGCCAGCGTGGAGACCAGGGTCTTGCCTTCGCCGGTCTTCATCTCGGCGATGTGGCCCTCGTGCAGTGCCATGGCGCCAATGAGCTGCACGTCAAAGTGACGCATGCCCGTGATGCGCTTGGAAGCCTCACGCACGGTGGCAAAAGCCTCGGGGAGCATGTCGTCGAGCGACTCGCCGTTGGCGTAACGCTCACGGAACTTATCGGTCTGGGCGCGGAGCTCTTCCTCGGTCATCTTCTCAAACTGGGGCTCAAGACCGTTGATCTGATCGACGATCTTGTAGTAGCGCTTAAGGTCCTTATCGGATCCAAAGGACAGCAGCTTTGACATGAATCCCATGTGGTTTTCCTTTTTGGCCATCGCCCACGCCATGCAGCCTCGGGCGAGTTAAACACAGATAAATGTACTTTAGCCAAACAGGACGCGGCCTATACGGTCGACCTCGACCGCCACGTAATAACTACGACCCGACCGACCTGCCAAAAAGGGACTGGTTTATTTTGGCAGGTTTTATCTGGGAAAACGCCGTCTCTCTGTCATTTGGTGCAAACCAACCTGTCCCCTTCGCACCAATCTGGTGCAATGGGGACAGGTTAGTTTGCACCAACAAGAAAAGGGCCGTTCACCAATTGGATGCACGGCCCTTTTGCCATGAATGCGAGCGATTCCTCGGCGAGCTATTTACTCAGCAGCCTCGGTGGTCTCGGCCTCGGCAGCGGCCTCCTCGACGGGAGCCTCTGCGGGAGCCTCGGCGGCCTGCTTGGCAGCCTCCTCGGCAAACTTAGCGGCACGCTTGGCCTTCTCGGCAGCCTTAGCCTCAGCGGCGGCCTTGCGAGCGGCCTCGGCCTCAGCAGCCTTGGCGGCCTTGGCAGCCTTGGCCTCCTCGGCCTTCTTGAGCTGGGCGGCAGCGGCGCCACCGAACTTGTCGGCGAAGCGCTGGACGCGTCCACCGGTGTCGACGAACTTCTGCTGGCCGGTGTAGAACGGGTGGCACTCGTTGCAAAGCTCAACCTTCATCTCGGACACGGTAGCGTGCGTCTTGAAGGTGTTGCCGCAGGAGCACGTCACCGTGCACTCGACATACTGGGGATGGATACCCTGCTTCATGGTAGGACTCCTTATTGGTCAGGCGCTGGTTACCGATCAGCGCATAAGGCGTCTTGGTTTCCGACCAAGACAACAAACTCGGCTATGGTACCACGGCGCCGCGTGTCCCACAAAAGGTTCACGGTCTTTTCGGAACGACACGAATCTGACCCATCGAAACACATCTCCACCGTTCCTTCAACTGGGAAAATGCCGTCCCCGGGGCCTGAGAAGGGCCCCGGGGACGTTCGACTGACTGCGGGAACGGCCTTTCCGCTCAATGTGTTCGGCTGAGATCGGAAATCAACCAAACTGAACTAGGTTCAGTTGACATGGTTAAAAACGAGGGGCGACGCTTTTGCGTCACCCCTCGTCCCGGCCGGGTTGCTTTAGTTGTACACACGGTAGTTACACTTGAACTGGGTTATGTGTCCATAGTTGGGGCCGTACCAACCCGATGTATAGCTGATTGCCTCTGCGCCTAGATAGTCGTAGCCCTTGTTGTAGCGAAGCTGACGGTAGGTCGTGTCGTACTCTGCTACGTAAAACGTGTCTCCAGAGAAGGCTTTGTACCGGTCCTTAACCGTCGAAGCCATGTACGCGGGTTCGACATCGCCTTTCTTTCCGTTGAGCGCAGAGACGGGTGCCGCGATTCCGCATAAAGCCGTTGCCACAAGGATGGCGTAGACAGCCATGCGCGACGCATTGGGCTTCAGCTGTTCAAATAGTTTCATGTCATTCACCTCCTTCGTATGTATCGAGGTATTCCTGCTTGAGTGTTTGCGAGGACGACTCGATCTTTTCCACGAGCGTGCCGGCCTCGATGAAGTAGAACGAGTCGGTGAGGTCTGC
>CABRIB010000089.1 GCA_902470915.1 uncultured Collinsella sp.
CCGTACATGTACGGATGAATGTGGGAGGTGTTCGGATGAAGTCGATAATCAAGGTTTGGCGCCTTGCCCATCTTGGGTGAGGCGCTTTTTTATTGCCGGCTCAGCCCCGGGTATAAAATGAAATCCGACTGCTGTTTCGATGAAGGGAGGCGCGTGCCCGGACACATCAAGCGAGCCGCCATCGTCTCGTTTACGCTCATACTCCTTGTTGCCGTCTGTGCGGGCGTCCTGACGTATACCGTTCGAAGCAGTTCTTCCTCCCCGAACGAAGCCGACAAAGACCTCCCGGTACTCAAAATCGGCGTTACGGATAACGACCCCTATGTGTATGTCGATACCACGGGCGATTACGCCGGTATCGATATCGACATCGCCCGCGAGGCCTGCAAGCGCGCGGGGATCAAGCCGCAATTTATCGACATATCTTGGAATGACCGTGATCGCCTACTCAAAAACGGCGATATCGATTGCCTGTGGTGCGACTATTCTCCCTGTTATCGCGAGGATAAGTATTACTGGACTGAGCCGTATTTGACCCTGACGGTTTCGGTCGCCGCCAAGAAAACGAGTGGCATCACGTCCTTGGCGCATCTCGATGGAAGCAAGACCATTGCGGTGATTGCGGGCTCGGTGAGCGAACGCCGATTGCTCGCAGGGGATCTGGATATCTCGCCGGACGTGCAAATCAAATCATATGGTTCTGCCGAACTCTGCAAAGCCGCCCTCGCCAAAGGGTATGTCGACTGTTGGATGGCGGACGTTCAGTCGCTTGATCGACTCGTTGCCCAGTATCCTGGCGTTTATCGTGTGTTCGCCGACAACGTTATGACGGTTGACCTGGGCGTCGCGTTTGATGATAGCTATGAGGGGGAGTACGTCAAAAACCTCGATACCGCACTGTCCGACATGGATCGAGACGGCACGATAGAGCACATTGTGGACAATTACAAAGCGGGAGCGACGACAGGCGGCCAAGGAGCGGAATCATGACAAATGACGAGCGCCGCTTTCGCCGAAAGAGTTTAGCCGCAGTGGGCATCGGCATCGTGGCCAGCGTTGCCCTACTGAGTCTGCTCTATATGGTTGGCACGCATCGCTGCCTTGATAAAACGCTTGGGTTCGGCCAGGAAACCATGGTGTTTTTAAAAAATGCCTGCGAAAAATATGACCGATATGAACAGGGAAGAAAAACCGAGGCGACGCACAATTTGGATGCGGCGCTCGAGTCGTTTGCGACGTTCTTGCCGCCTGATCGATTTGAAGTCAACGACGATCTGGTCGAGGAATATGTCCATACCGAGAGCCTTTCGGGAATGTTGGTCATGGACGCCGATGGTCATATGGTCGCCCATTACGATATCGACGGCCGCGATCCACTCATGCTGTGGCGAGAGGAGCTGGCCTGTTCGTCGATCGCATCGATGTATCGAGGGTCCAAAGTTTCCTACTCGACCGCTGTCGAGCGCCGCGGTGTCGACTTTGCCGTGAGTGCCGTTCCATACGGTGATGGGGTAGCGTTGGGGTATCGATCCCTTGCGGCTGAGCCCGCCGATGACTATTCATACACGATCGCCGACGTCCTTGTGAACAACACGTTCCATCAGAGTCCAACAGTGCTTGTGATGCGCGATGCGCAAATCGTTTCCTCAAACGATTCGACCGTCGATATAACCCTTGCCCGGCTTCTCGCCGATAGCGGAATTGACTGGAAAGACGAGGGCGTAACACGTATCGAATATCGGGGGACCACCTTATATGCCGTGCGTGCGGCATATAAGGACTACCGCCTGTTTGCGCTATATCCCAAATCTGAGGTCATGTCTGACAGGATTTCATTTGTCGCCGTCGGCGTCTTGGTGTGCCTTGCGTTTTGGGTCGTGGTACTGTTGGCTCGAAATATCGCTGACCACCGCAATTTGGTCGAAAAGGATAAACAGCTCGGCATTATCAATGCCATAAGCGCCATCTACGATTCGACCTTCCTTTTGCATCTTGACACCCTCGAGATCGAGGGAATCAATATGTCGCCGGCGATAGCGAAGATGTTTGCCGAGCATAGCGAGGCATATGACTTTATGGACACGGTCTGCCGGGATATCGTGAGCCCCGAAAGCCGCGAAGCGGTCGTGGGGCTCGTGGATATAAGTACGCTTCGCGAACGCATGGAGGGCGTACCGTACTTGGCTGCCGAGGTGCGAGATTGTCGAGGCACTTGGTACTCGCTACAGGTTGTCCCCCAGCATCGCGATGAGCAAGGCCGCCTGGATTCGGTCGTCGTGGCGACGCACAACATATCGATGGTCAAGCATGCCGAGGAGCTGTCATACCAAGATAAACTGACGGGGCTTCGCAACCGCAACTATCTGGAATCGCGTGGAGATAGCCTGGTAAACGAGGACTTGCCAGTGAGCGCGATTATGGTGGACTGTAATTATCTCAAGCGGACCAACGACATTTATGGTCACGAGGTGGGGGATGAACTGCTGCGACGGACGGCGTCCGTGCTGCGGCGGGTGGCTGGTGCGGATTACCTGCCGATGCGCGTTGGCGGCGACGAGTTTTTGCTGGTTTGCCCCCATACTGACAACGAGTCTGCGCTCGGGCTGGAACAGGATCTTCGTCTCGGTCTTGCCGCGGTAAGCGATGAGACCCTGACGGTCAGCGCATCGATTGGCGTGGCGACCGTCGAGACGGCTGGAAATACGCTGGCCGATGTATATCGCGTCGCCGACCACAATATGTATCGGGAGAAGCGCATGGTCCACGCACAGGGTGCGGACTGCTAATCTTGCCCCCGCCAGTCCAAGCATCGTAGGATGTTGAATCGGTGCTTGCGATAATAAGTCGGTCCAGGCGGGGATAATAGACGTCTGAAATTTCTTTCTGAGAGGGGATCTCAATGATTAGTTTTGACTACAAGCCTCAGGGTGTATGCTCTCGCAATATTCACCTCAATCTCTCTGACGATGGCAGCAAGGTGCTGGGCGTCGAGTTTACCGGCGGCTGCGATGGCAACCTCAAGGCCATCTCCAGGCTGGTCGAAGGCGCTCCCGCCGATCGCGTAATCGAGGTTCTCGCCGGTAATACCTGCGGTATGAAAAAGACCTCTTGCGCCGATCAGCTTACGCGCGCTATCGAGGCCGCTCGCGCAGAGATCGCCTAATGAGCATCGCTGATCGCTTTAAGAATGGAATAACGCGTCGAGGTTTTGTGCTGGGTGGCGCCGCTACCGGTGCTGCTGCCGTACTGGCCGGTTGCTCGAAAAAAACGGGCACGAGTGATGACGTCGCTGGCGAGCCGCAGGTTATCAAGGACGATTCGAAGATTGTCTCGATCACCGATGAGTACGAAGCTGTCGATATCGATCTTGAGCCCGCGGCCTCGTGGACGCTGCCGCTGGGCACGCTGCTGTACTACTGCGATGGCGACTACGCTGCCGCGATGATGGCGCCTGCTTCTGCCCTGCATGCCAATACGCTTGGTGTGCTCAACCTGGGCGATGGCTCGCTTACCACACTTATCGAGGATCCCATTGAGGGAACCGGTTATGCGTTTTACGACGTTCGCGCGGGTGATGGCGTGTTCGCGTGGGTCGAGATGAACTTCGCCAATGCGTCTTGGAAACTCTATGCGCAAAACCTTGCAGGCTCCTCCCTTACCGGCAACGCTGTCGAGCTCGACCGCGGTGGCGAAAACTACGATCCGCCGCTCTTCACGGCGTATGGGTCGTCGGTCATCTGGTATAAGATGCCTTCGTCCGGCGGCACCAAGACGAGTAACGATTCGTACTGCTACCGTCAGTCGCCCAGCGAGTCCAAGCCTGAGACTATTTGGAAGTCGACGGGCCGCTTCGCATCCGCCCCGCGTGTGAGCGACGGCATCCTGACCATCTCGCCCCGTGTACACAATGATGAGGGCGTCTATTACGGTATGACGGCGATCGACCTGACTGACGGCAACAACACGAAGCGGGCTCAGCTGGTGCTTCCTTCGTCGGTTTCGCCTTTCGAGGCCGTGTATATGGGAGACACCTTCGTGTTCTCCATTGAGGCGACGTATAGCGGTGTGGGCAGCCTGGGCAATATGGGCACCTATATCGGTAACGAGGGCGGGCCGTACCTCTTCCTTTCGCGTGAGCCGCTCGCGTGCGCTGCGGGAAGGAAAAACAAATACCTGGTTAAAGTTCAGGCGTCGCATTTTTTGATTGACACTTCGGCTAAGACCTACGGCTCGCTTCTGTCGCCCGACCGAGCCTTGGAGTATGGCGATTATCCTGCTACGGCGGGTAAATCGAACTCGTTCTTAACGTACGCAACGGTGCGTAACAGTCAGGGGATTCCCGAGACGGTTACCGCTCGCTTGTTCTCTCTTTAGTCTCCGAGGGGTTAAAAAGGCGTCGACAGGGGAATAAGCGCGTTGTGACTATGAGTACCGCCCGCCGAGCTATCGCACCCATGCGATACCCGGTGGGCTCAGGTGCGTTAAAATGAGCTTGTTCTTAGCTAATTGAGACAGGGGGGCCGTGTTATGGCTTCAGATGCAAAAAAGATTCTGCTGGTCGAGGATGAGAAGGCAATCCGTGACGCTGTCGCTGCCTATCTCGAGCGCGAGGGCTATTGGGTTGTGGGCGTGGGCGACGGCCAGTCCGCTATCGAGGAGTTCGAGAAGCATCAGTTCGACCTGGTCGTGCTCGACCTCATGCTCCCTAAGATTCCCGGCGAGCGCGTTTGCCGCACCATTCGCGACACCTCGGATGTCCCCATCATTATGCTGACGGCCAAGGGCGAGATTGAGGATCGTATTATCGGCCTCGAGCTCGGTGCCGACGACTACCTGATCAAGCCGTTCTCGCCGCGCGAGCTTGTCGCGCGCGTGCGCGCCTTGTTCCGCCGTGCCCACCAGGCCGATGAGCCGGCCGTCGAGGTGCTCGACTTTGGCGATCTGGTCATTGACATCTCGGGCCACAAGATTTTGGTCGAGGGTAAGGAGGTCGACCTGACGGCTTCCGAGTTCAAGCTGCTCACCACGCTTGCTCGTCACCCCGGCCGCGTCTACAACCGCATGGAGCTGGTCGAGAAGGTGCTCGGCTACGACTTTGAGGGTTACGAGCGCACCATCGACAGCCACGTGAAGAACCTTCGCGCCAAGCTGGGCGACGACCCCAAGAAGCCCAAGTGGCTCTACACCGTCCACGGTGTCGGCTACCGCTTCGAGGCTCCGACCAAGACCGATAAGTCGGACGAGAAATAAGGGAAATCACATATGACACCTGCGCGCTTTGAAATCGGGCAAAAGCATAAGCAGGAGAACGAGGCGGGTTCCAAGGCTAGTTGGAACACGCCTCGTTCCGATTCACGGCCGACGATGAGCTATCCCTCGCGCATGGCCCTGGCCTTTGCCCTGACATCGCTCATGACGGTATTGGTGCTGGTGGGCGTAGTCTCCGTTGTATGGGGCACGGTTTTTACGGATTACACACGCTCCAATATCGTCGAAATCGCAAATTCCGCTGCCGAGAAGTTGGCAACCTCATATGAGGAAAACGGCTCTTGGACCGCGGGAGAACTGCGCACGGTCGCAACGTCGAGTTTGGTTTCCGACGATCTGGGCATGCAGGTCGTCAATAAAAAGGGCGTGATCGTTTATGACGATTCCTGGCCCTCGGCAAGCGCCACCGCCGATGTACGCGAAAACCAGGCTACGACCGACGACACGAGCGGCAAGAGGGCATCGCATAGCCCGGTCTCGTCTGCTCCAACCGACTCCGATAGCGTTGCTAACGTCGAGATTGTAACGTCTTCCGGCGAGCATGTCGGACAGGTAAAGCTGTGGGCCATCGGCTCCGACGCTCTGCTCACCAAGGCGGACTCTGCGTTTAGGGAGAAGACCTTTAACGCCATGGCCCTCGCCGCGGTTGTTGCAATCTGCATTTCGGTCGTTATCGGATCGCTCGTGTCGCGCATGCTCACCAAGCCGATTCATCGCATCACCAGTACCGCAAAGCAAATCCGTGACGGCGACCTGTCGGCTCGCACGGGACTGCGCGGTGATGACGAGATCGATCAGCTGGGTGAGACCTTCGATGAGATGGCCACTTCGCTCGAGAAGGATATGAAACACGAGAAGCGCCTGACCTCAGACGTTGCACACGAGCTTCGCACGCCGCTTATGGCCATGCTCGCAACGGTCGAGGCCATGCAGGATGGCGTGTATCCCACCGACGATGAGCATTTGGAAACCGTTGCTTCCGAGACGCGTCGCCTGGCTCGTCTGGTGCAGCAGATGCTCGACCTGTCGCGCATGGAAAACAGCACGGCTCCGCTCAACCTTGAGCCGGTGGACATGGTTCCTTTCGTGCGTTCCATCGTCAATGCCCAGGAGCGCCTGTTTGTCGACCGCGATCTGCGCCTGCGTTTTGCGGACGAGACCCAGGGTCACGACGATGTCGTCGAGGCCGATCCCGACATGATCACGCAATGTGTTATCAACCTCATGAGCAACGCCATGCGCTACACCCCCGAGGGCGGTTGGGTCGTGGTGTCGGTGCTCAGTGACCGCAAGCACGTCAGCATTGCCGTTTCTGATACCGGTATCGGTATTGCCAAGGACGATCTGTCGCGTATCTTCGGACGATTTTGGCGCGCCGATGCCAGCCGCGCCCGCGAAGCCGGCGGCCTGGGCGTTGGCCTCGCCGTGACCAAGCAGATCGTCGAGCGTCACCATGGCTACATATCCGTGGAGTCGGAGCTTGGAAAGGGTACGACTTTTACAATTCATCTGCCCCGCGAGCACACGGCAGACGCGGCATCCACTACAATGGAGCACTAGCTTTTCGCTATTCGGTGAAGGAGGGGCCGCGTCCCTGCCGCTCCGAGTTTGCGAAAACATGCGGGAAAGAACCCGCATTTCTGTCGTATTTAGGTAAGGAGTGACTCACGTGACAACGATGGAGCGTCGTCCGGATTCCCGTGGCAAGGTTCGTGATATTTACGATGCCGGTGAAAACCTGCTGATGGTCGCCACCGACCGCATTTCTGCGTTTGACTTCATTCTTCCCGACGAGATTCCGTTTAAGGGAGAGGTACTCAATCGCATCTCGGCATTCTGGTTCGATAAGTTTGCCGACATCGTCCCCAACCATCTCGTTTCCATCGACCCGGCGGATTTCCCCGAGGAGTTTGCTGAGTATCGTGACTACCTCGCTGGCCGCGCCATGCTGGTTAAGAAGGCCCAGACGATTCCTATCGAGTGCATCGTCCGCGGCTATCTGACCGGTTCGGGCAAGAAGACCTACGACGAGAACGGCACCGTCTGCGGCATCCAGCTGCCTGAGGGCCTGACCGAGGCTTCCAAGCTTCCTGAGCCGCTGTTCACGCCGTCCACGAAGGCCGAGATCGGTGACCACGACGAGAACATCTCGTTCGAGCGTTGCTGCGAGATCGTGGGCGAGGACATCGCCACGCAGATTCGTGACCTTTCCCTCAAGATCTACAAGGCCGCTGCCGAGTACGCCGCGACCCGTGGCATCATCATTGCCGACACCAAGTTCGAGTTTGGTGTTATTGATGGCAAGGTCACGCTGATCGACGAGTGCCTCACGCCCGACTCCAGCCGTTTCTGGCCTGCTGCCAGCTACGAGGAGGGCAAGATCCAGCCTAGCTACGACAAGCAATTCGTCCGCAATTGGCTCAAGGCCAACTGGGATATGACGGGGGAGACCCCGCACCTGCCCGCCGAGGTCATCGATGGCACGTCCGAGCGCTATCGCGAGGCCTTCCAGATCATCACCGGCTCCCAGTTCACAAGCATGAAGGAGAACGCATAAGTGAGTACCCGTAGCGCCACGAACAAGCGCACGCAATCCCACGAAG
>CABRIB010000090.1 GCA_902470915.1 uncultured Collinsella sp.
CGAGATAGGAGTCCGTCTCGTGGGCTCGGAGATGTGTATAAGAGACAGCCGAGGTGCTGCGTCGATCGGCGCATGTGGTGTGCTTCGATCACCATCCAGCGCGCGAGGAGTTTGCCGAGCTCAGTCTGAGGTGCGTCGAAGCTGCAGCCTGCGCTATGATCATCGACCGCTTCTTGGACAATTGTGGCATTGTCGCACGTGATGGCGTTGCGACCTGTCTGCTGTGTGGCTTGGTTACCGATACCGGTCGTTTCCAGTACCAAAACGCCGATGCCGCCGCATTCCATGCGGCCTCGCGTCTGGTTGCCCACGGTGCCGACCCGGCGCGCGTTGCGCTCGAGGTTTATCAGAGCATGCGCGTTGAGTTTTTGCACCTCAAGTCCATTGTCATGGGTCGCATTAAGACGGTCGCGCATGGGCGCGTGGCGTATAGCTATGCCTACCAGAGCGACCTTGAGGCCTGCGGCGTCACCTCGGACGAGTGCGACGGCCTGGTCGATGTGGTGCGTTCGGTGATGGGCGTCGAGGTCTGCATGTTCTTAAAGGGCATTGAGGGCGATACCAAGGTGCGTGGCAACCTGCGCTCCAAGGGCGACCTCGATGTGTCCGAGATTGCTGCCAACTTTGGCGGTGGCGGGCATCATGCCGCCGCCGGCTTTTCCAACAACGGAACGATTCGCGAGACGCTCGCCGTGGCACTTCCCATGCTGGCCGAGCTGGTGGGGGAGGATCCCGCTTCGGTGACCGTCGAGCTCTAACTAATTGGATGGTACATGGCTCGTCGAACGCCTTCTCAATTGAATATGCTACTCGCCGTCGATAAGCCGGTGGGCTGCACGTCCCATGACGTGGTTTCGCAATGCCGACGCGCCCTCCATGAGCGGCGCGTTGGCCATGCCGGTACGCTTGACCCCATGGCATCCGGTGTCATGGTGGTGGGCGTGGGCCAGGCCACCCGTCTGCTGGGCATGCTTACCCTCGATACCAAAAGCTATGTCGCCGACATTTCGTTTGGCGCCGAGACCAATACCGATGATGCGGAGGGCGAGGCGGTCCGCACGGTGGCTGTTGCCAACGAGCTCCGCGATCCTGCCTATGCTCGTGAGCGCTTGGCCGCCATGCTGGGCCCGCAGATGCAGGTGCCGCCGGCGTTTTCTGCTATCTCGGTCAATGGCGTTCGCGCCTACAAGTCTGCTCGCGAGGGCAATGCGGTGGACCTACCTCCGCGCCCCGTCGAGGTCTATGCCGCCGACCTGATCGCCGTGGGCGGCGAAGGTGATACGTGTGTGTGGACCGTGGCGTTCTCGGTGAGCAAGGGCACCTATATCCGTGCGCTCGCTCGCGACCTGGGCCACGCTTGCGATAGCGCCGCGCATATTTCCGCGCTGCGCCGCACGGCTTCCGGTGTTGTTTCCATTGGCGCTTGTCATGCGGTCGAGGAGCTTTCTCCCGAGTCCGCGGCTGGCTTTGCCCTGGATCCCATTGCGGCCCTGGGCGCCACACGTGTTGACTTGCCGGGCAATCTTGCCGACGACCTGCTCTGCGGCCGACGCATTCCCGTTGAGCGTGCGCTTGCCGATTTCGATTCCTCGAAGGCGCCGTTTGCGTTGGTGCTCGATGGGGGACTCAAGGCGCTCGCCCGCATTGAGGGCGGCCGCTTTGTCATGGAGCACGTGTTTCCGCAGGCAATCGGCGGTGTTCGATGATGTTGTCCGCTCGCGAGCTCGCGCGTGTCTTTTTCGCGGGCGAGTCGGACGAGGCTCGCATCGTTGCTGCCGATACGTTTGATGAGTGTGAGCACTTGGGTGCCGCTTCAATCGCCATTGGCGTGTTCGACGGCGTTCACCGTGGACACCAGGAACTCATCGAAGCGCTTGTCCGTGATGCCCGTGCCCATGGCTGTAAGGCGGTCGTGGTTACCTTCGATCCCGACCCGGACGTTGTGGTGAGCCCTTCGCCCGCTCAAAAATTGATGACGACGGCCGACCGTCTGCATGCCTTGGCTCAAACCGGGGTCGATGCGGTGGTGGCCGTTCCCTTTACGCCTGAGGTTGCGGCGCTTGACCATGTTGATTTTCTCTCGCTGGTGTCGCGTCTGGTCGACATTCGATCGATTCGCGTTGGCAGTGACTTTAGGCTGGGTCGTGGCGGTGCTTCTGGTGTTGCCGAGATGCGCTCCTGGGGTTCCGAGCACGGCGTTGACGTGTATGGTCACGACCTGCTTTGCGAGGGCGGTGAGGCCATTTGCGCCACCCGCATTCGTCATGAGCTGGGACAGGGCCATGTGGAGCTTGCTGCTGGGTTACTCGGCCGTCCGTATATGGTGCGTGGCGGTGTTATTCGCGGTCGTCACGAGGGTTCTGGCATGGGCTTTCCCACGGCAAACTTGCAGGTTCCCGACGGCATTCAGGTGTCAGCCGATGGCGTGTATGAGGGTCTGGTGCTGGTCGATGACACCGCGTGGCCCGCTGCTGTGAACGTCGGCCTGCCGCCAACGTATGCTGACGATGCGGCATCTGCGCATCTCGAGGCTAATTTAATTGGTTATACGGGCGACCTGTACGGCGCTTCCGTTTCGCTGGCGTTTACGCGCTGGCTGCGTCCCTCGCGTGTGTTCGATTCGCTGGATGAGTTGATCGCGACCGTCGAGGGTAATATCGAGGATATTCGTCACAACTTGGGCGATCAGGGGGTGAGCATCCGTGATTAGCGATGAGGAAAAAGACCAGGTACGCGCTGCGTCTGACCTGGTTGCCATCGTGCAGGAAACGGTCGAGCTCAAGCCTCGCGGCCATGAGTTTTGGGGATGCTGCCCCTTCCATGGCGAGAAGACGCCGTCCTTCCACATTATCCCCGCCACGCAGGTGTGGCATTGCTTTGGTTGCGGCGAGGGTGGCGACGTTTTCACGTATATCATGAAGCGCGAGAACCTGAGCTTTCCCGAGTCAATCCGTTACTTGGCCGATCGCGCGGGTATTGAGCTGCATGACACCGGAGATCGCCGCGAGCGCGGCACCAAGCGTGCCCGCATCTACGATCTGTGTGCCGAAACCGCCCAGTTCTATCACACCATGCTTATGCGCGGTAAGGACAGCCGTCCGCGCGAGTACTTTGCCAGCCGCGGTATGGGCGGCGACGTCTGCCGCCGCTACTGCCTGGGCTTTGCACCGGGCCGTAACGCGCTGGTGTCGCACCTGTCCCAGGCGGGTTTTACCCCGCAGGAGATGATCGACGCCAACGTTGCCGTGAGCCGCGGGCGCGGGCAGCTTGCCGACCGCTTCTACGACCGCGTAATGTTCCCCATCTTTGACGAGCAGGGTCACAACATTGCCTTTGGCGGTCGCATCATGGGTGACGGCCAACCCAAGTATCTCAACACCGCCGAGACGAGTGTGTTCCATAAAAAGCGAAACCTCTACGGTTTTAATTGGGCCAAGGAGTTTATCGTCGCGCAGGATACCGCCATCGTGGTGGAGGGTTATACCGATTGCATCGCCTGCTGGGAGGCGGGGATTAAAAACGTTGTCGCCACGCTGGGCACCGCCCTCACGGAGCATCACGTCAAGACGCTCACCCGCTTTGCCAAGCGCATCGTGTACATGTTCGATGGTGACGCCGCCGGCCAAAAGGCCGCTCGCCGTGCGATTCAGTTTATCGAGCAGGATTCTATGGATCTGCGTTGCGTGGTGCTGCCCGACGGTAACGATCCCATGGAGTTCATCACGGCGCATGGTGGCGAGGCACTGCAGACGCGCATCGACGCTGCCGAGCCGCTTATGGACTTTGTTTACCGTTCGCTGCAGGAGTCGAGCGACATCACCACGCCGGGCGGTCGCGCCAAGGCGCTGGAGGATGCGCTGACGCTTATCTATCCGTTGCGCAACAGCTATATGATCGACACGTACTTTATCCAGATTGCCGACCTGTTGGGTTTGGATCTGGAGACCGTGCGTGCGAGCTCGGGCCGTGTGTTTCGCGATGTCGCCAAGCGCGAGGATGCGGAACGACGTCGTGAGCAGAACTATGAGCGCCAGCGGGCACAGGCTGAGCGGTCCGGTAGCGCGGGCGGTCGGACGTCGGGTTCTTGCGATGCCGGTCGCGGTGCTTGGGCATCGGGCGCTACGCCGCCGGTGTCCGCGCCGGTCGAAGAAGAGCCGTACGACTACGTCCCGCTCGATGCCTACGGTGCCGCGCCCGTGGAGGTCGTCGACGATCTTCCGCCGATCGATGTGCCTGATGGTATGGGCGCCGCGCCCGCCGGTGCCCCGACAGACGCCTCGGCCCCTATGGTTCTTACCGATCTAGAGCGCAAGTCCTTGGCAGGGGAGCGCGAGCTGCTGACCATGCTCACGAGCTACCCCGACCTGTTCCGCACGTATGCCGATCGCATCTGCTCCATCGAGTGGGTTGACCCACGTCACGAGTCCATCGCATGGGCTGTTCTGGCAACGCCGCCGGGAACCGATCCTGCAGTCTGCATGGATGCGGCGCGCTCAGTGTGTCCCGATGCGGCAACGCTTGTGAGTGCCGGGCGCATCTCGGCGACGAGCAAGCACCCCACCGAGACGAACATCGTGTTTATGCTCGATACGCTCGAGCTCTACACCATCAAGCGTCGCATGCGCGCCGCACAGGCCAAGCTGCGCCAGGACCGTTCGCTCGATGATGAGGCCCGTCGTGCACTGACCGTGCAGGCCGCGCAGGACTCGCAGCGTCAACGTGAGCTGCAAAAGTCGATCGGCGGCGTGGCGGACCCGTTCCGTTTGATTGGTTTGGAGACCGCAGGAACCGAACAGGTCTAGATGTTGTGGTCAACCAGCGTATTCTCGCCTATATCCAGTCCTCTTTTTGGGTATAGACATCAATGTGTGTGCTAAAGTATTGAGTCCTGTGGACTATGAAGGGAGAATCTGTGCCAAAAAAGACTGAGAGCACGGGTACTGGGCTGGAATCCTACGTTGCAAAGCTCATGGGCAACGGCTCAAACAGGACTTCGGTAACCGAGGACGAGATTCAGGTCGCCCTGAAGGATATCGATGTTTCTGACGAGCAGCTCACCGCGGTGTATTCCGCGCTGCGCAACAGCGGCATCCAGATTATCTCCGCGAGCGGTAACGACGACGCCCCCATGGACGTCGACGATGACGATAACGATACCGATACCGACGATTTCGATGACGACGACGAGCACGATTCCGGCTCGCTTGACGATCATGAGCTCAAGATGGCCCGTCAGGCCGATGCCGAGATGGGTTCTTCCAAGAGCAAGAAGAAGCGCACCGTGCGCACGTCCCGTTCGCGTTCGCGCGTGCGCGGCATCGATGCCTCCACGGTGATGCTGACCGGCGACCCGGTCCGTATGTACCTCAAGGAGATCGGCAAGGTCGACCTGCTGACCGCCTCCGAAGAGGTCGATCTGGCCATGAAGATCGAGGCCGGTCTCGAGGCCACCGAGAAGCTCGAGGCTGCCGATGCTGGTGAGCTCGAACTCACGCGTGCCGAGATGCGTCGTCTTACGCGCATTGAGAACGTGGGCCTCGAAGCCAAGCAGGCGCTCATCAGCGCAAACCTGCGTCTGGTCGTCTCCATCGCCAAGCGCTATGTCGGCCGCGGCATGCTGTTCCTGGACCTGATCCAGGAGGGCAACCTCGGTCTGATTCGCGCCGTCGAGAAGTTCGACTACCAGAAAGGCTTTAAGTTCTCCACGTACGCCACGTGGTGGATCCGTCAGGCCATCACGCGCGCTATCGCCGACCAGGCCCGTACCATCCGTATTCCCGTGCACATGGTCGAGACCATCAATAAGCTCGTCCGCGTGCAGCGTCAGCTCCTTCAGGACTTGGGCCGCGACCCGACCCCCGAGGAGATCGGTGCCGAGATGGACATGAGCGCCGACCGCGTCCGCGAGATCCAGAAGATCTCGCAGGAGCCCGTGTCGCTCGAGACGCCCATCGGCGAGGAAGAGGATTCTCAGCTGGGCGACTTCATCGAGGACTCCCAGGCCATCGTTCCGCCCGATGCGGCCAGCTTCTCCATGCTGCAGGAGCAGCTCACCCAGGTGCTCGACTCGCTTGCCGATCGTGAGCGCAAGGTTATCGAGCTGCGCTTTGGCCTTGTCGACGGACATCCCCGTACGCTCGAGGAAGTCGGCCGCGAGTTTGGCGTCACGCGCGAGCGCATCCGCCAGATCGAGTCCAAGACCCTGGCCAAGCTTCGCCACCCGAGCCGCAGCAGCAAGCTCAAGGACTATATCGAAAGCTAGTCAAGCAAGAAGCGCCCTCAAGCACATCCGCTTGGGGGCGCTTTCATGTAGTCATTGGGGACGTTCTTGAATGACTAATCGTTTAAGAACGTCCCCAATGACTAGGTCGGAAAATTTCTTAAAAAAGTTCTTGCCCTAAGCTGATTCGTCCGTATAATAAACTTTGTTGCTTGAGAGCACGCACCTATTCCTCGGTAGCTCAATGGTAGAGCACGCGGCTGTTAACCGCGCTGTTGTAGGTTCGAGTCCTACCCGGGGAGCCAGGTTGTAAAACCCGTCGCTTATGCGGCGGGTTTTTTCATGCCGCGATCGCCGTTCGCGAACGTTACCGTATCAACATTTCGTGTCGAGGATGTAATCCCGAGGCCCGCCACCTCAACATGGCGCGGTCGTTGTAGAATAATGCAATGATTGCTCCCACGACATGGTGCCGCGAGCACCAAGAAAAGGAGATTCTTGTGTCTGAGACCATTAACGGCAGCCTGAGCGTCTCGAACGACGTTATTGCCGATATTGCCGGTTATGCCGCGATGACGTGCTATGGCGTTGTCGGTATGGCTGAGCAGCTCCAGGGCGCCGAGAGCGTGCGCCTGCTTGCCGGTCAGCGCCTCCGCAAGGGCGTGCTTGTCTCTGCCGACGAGAACGGCCTTACGGTCGATCTTCACGTCGTGCTCGAGAACGGCGTCAACATGAAGTCCGTCTGCCACAATCTTTCGAGCTCCGTTGCCTTCACCCTGCAGGAGATCGCCCAGATCGATCCCGCCAGCCTTAAGATCGGCATCCATATCGACGCGCTCAAGAGCCGTCTGAACTAGCATCCGAAAACGGAGATTCAAATACCCATGATTGCAAAGACCATTCGCACCTGTTTTCCGATCGCTGCGGCTGCCGTTTCCGACAAGGCCGAGGAGATCAACAAGCTCAACGTCTTCCCCGTGCCCGATGGCGATACCGGCACCAACATGTCGCTCACGCTCGCCTCGGTGACCAAGGAGCTCTCTGCCCTTCCCGCCGATGCCGATATGGAGGCCATCGCCGGTGCCATCACCCACGGCTCTCTCATGGGCGCTCGCGGTAACTCCGGCGTTATTACCTCGCAGATTCTTCGCGGCGTGGCCGAGGGCCTTGTCTCTGCCGACGAGCCTATTACGTCCGCCAACATTGCCTTCGCCTTCCGTCGTGCCGTCAAGGTCGCCTTCCAGGCTGTCCGCAAGCCCATCGAGGGCACGATCCTCACGGTCCTGCGCGATGTCTCGACCAAGGCCGATGAGTGCGAGAAGAAGAAGTTCTCGGCCGAGGATGCGCTCGATGCTATCGTCGTCGAGGCGTACCAGTCCGTCGCCCGCACGCCCGACCTGCTGCCCGTTCTGAAGGAGAACGGCGTGGTCGACTCCGGCGCCTTTGGCTTCGCCATCTTCCTTGAGAACTTTGTGGCTGCTGCACTTGGCCGCAGCACCGTTGTCGAGGATTTCTCCGCTACCTGTCTCTTATACACATCTCCGAGCCCACGAGACGGACTCCTATCTC
>CABRIB010000091.1 GCA_902470915.1 uncultured Collinsella sp.
ACACAAGGAGTATCGTCGGCAGCGTCAGATGTGTATAAGAGACAGGACGAGGAGGGCGCGCTCCAGGGTACCGTCGAGGTGACCGAGCTCATGGGTTCGACCGAGCATGTCCACGTGACTGCTCCCGATGGCCAGTTTGTCCTGATTATCCCCGTCGTCGACCTCGAGGCCAAGGGCGCGCTCAAGGCTGGCGACACCATCTGGTTCAAGTTCGAGAAGAACGCGACCCACCTCTTCGATAAGGTCTCTGGCAAGAACCTTATCTAGGCCCGGTGCATCCAGGCCCTCCCTTTGGGCGACTGCGGTATTGCCATCCTTTTGCCGCGGTCACATATAAGGCTCCCCTCCCGTCCACTGGGCGAGAGGGGAGCCTTTCTTTGTGTTGGGGCTGTCTGACCGGTCGTTTGTCTCGATCTGTAACGGGTGAGGCTGATTTCGGACGTTAGATGTTACAGATCGAGACGGTTCCGCTGAGCTAACCATTTCATCTAAATCTGTAACACCAAAGGTGAATTTCAGCTGCTAGATGTTACAGATTGAGATAAACCCAAGGGGAGGGGCCGGTATGTCTCGATCTGTAACAGCTGGGACCGTTTTTACCGAGTAGTTGTTACAGATCGAGATTGTTTGGCCGAGTTGGGTCGCAGGGTAACGTGCGGGCACAAAAAACGGAGCCGTGTTGCCACGACTCCGTTTCTCAAGAGGATGGGTAAGGGAAGCGAAATTAGTTCAGGTGCCAGATCTCGTCGTTGTACTGGGAGATGGTGCGGTCGGACGAGAAGGTGCCGGCGTTGGCGATATTGATGAGCGCCTTGCGCATCCAGGCGTCCTGGTCCTCGTAGTCGGCCAGCACGCGCTCCTTGGTTTGGATGTACTCCTCAATGTCGAGCAGGGCCATAAACCAGTCCTTGCCCTTAATGTCGTCGTGCAGGCGCTGCAGGCGCTCGGCGTTGCCGGTCGCCATAAAGGCGGGGTTGGTGATGAAGTCCACCAGCAGTTTAATGCCGGGCTTGCGGTAGAGCGCACCGGCGTCATAGGCGCCGTCGGCGTAGAGCTGCTCGACCTGTTTGGACGAGGCACCAAAGGTATAGATGTTCTCGTCGCCCACGAGCTCGGCAATCTCCACGTTGGCGCCGTCAAGCGTGCACAGGGTTAGGGCGCCGTTGAGCATGAACTTCATGTTGGAGGTGCCGCTCGCCTCCTTGGAGGCCAGGCTGATCTGCTCGGAGATATCAGCGGCGGGGATCACGCGCTCGGCGGCGGTGACGTTGTAGTTCTCGATCATGACGACCTGCAGGTAGGGAGCCACGTCGGGGTCGTTTGCAATCCACTGCGACAGCGTCAAGATCAGATGGATGATGTCCTGCGCGATAGTGTAGGCAGGCGCCGCCTTGCCGCCAAAGATGATGGTGACGGGGTGCTTAGGTCTGTTGCCGTTCTTGATATCGAGGTACTTCCAGATGATGTAGAGCGCGAGCATCTGCTGACGCTTGTACTCGTGGATGCGCTTGACCTGGACGTCGATGATGGCGTTGGAGGGAATGGTCACGCCCTGCTCGAGCGCCATGAACTGGCGCATGATGGCCTTGGCCTCGACCTTGGTGGCGGCCAGGCGCTCAAGAACGTCCTTGTCGTCGGCGAAATTGGCGAGTTTGCTCAGATCGCCGGTGCTGCGCCAGTCGGTGCCGATCACATCGTCGAGCAGGCTGGCGAGCGCGGGGTTGGCCCCATGGACCCAGCGGCGGAAGGTGATGCCGTTGGTCTTGTTGGAGAACTTCTTGGGATAGATTTCGTAGAACGGATGAAGCTCGGTGTCCTCCAGGATCTTGGTGTGGAGGGCGGCTACGCCGTTGATGGAGAAGCCAAAGTGGATGTCCATGTGGGCCATGTGGACGGTATCGTGTTCGTCGATGATGGCGACGCGCGGGTCATCGTGCTCGGCCTTCGCGATCTCATCGAGCTTGACGATAATGTCGGCGATGGCAGGGGAGACCTTCTGCAGGCTGGCGAGCGGCCACTTCTCGAGCGCCTCGGCAAGAATCGTGTGGTTAGTGTAGGCGACCATGGAGCGTACGATGGTCACGGCCTCGTCAAACTCGATGCCATGCTCGGTGGTGAGCAAGCGAATGAGCTCGGGGATGACCATGGTGGGGTGCGTGTCGTTAATTTGGACCACGGCATAGTCGGCCAGATCGTGCAGGTTGCTGCCGCGCTCGACGGCCTCGTCGATCAGGAGCTGGGCGGCGTTGCTCACCATGAAGTACTCCTGATAGATGCGAAGTAGGCGGCCCTGCTCGTCGGAATCGTCGGGGTAGAGGAACAAGGTGAGGTTCTTGGCGATCTCGGTCTTGTCGAAGTCGATGGAGCTGCCGGGGACCAGGCCGTCGTCGACGCTCGCCAGGTCGAACAGGCGCAGGCGGTTCTTGGTGGGCTGGCCGTAACCGGGCACATCGATGTTGACGAGCTTGGAAGTAACGGCAAAATCGCCGAACTCGACGGTGTAGGAGCGGTCATCGTCGACTAGGATGTCCTGCTCACCGAGCCACTCGTCGGGGACGGCCTTCTGCTGGTTGTCGACAAAGCGCTGACGGAACAGACCGTAGTGATAGTTGAGGCCCACGCCATCGCCGGTCAAGCCCAGCGTGGCGATGGAATCCAGGAAGCATGCGGCCAAGCGGCCCAGGCCGCCGTTGCCGAGTGACGCCTCGACCTCGAATTCCTCGATCTTGTTGAGGTCGTGGCCTGCGGCGGTGAGCTGGTCCTTAACCTCGTCGTAGATGCCGAGGTCGATCATGTTGTTGATGAGCAGCTTGCCGATCAAAAATTCGGCGGAAATGTAATAGAGCTTTTTCTTGCCGTTGTTGAGCGGGCGGGCGGCGGAGCGCTCCTGCACGAGTTTGACCAGCAGCTTGTAAATGCGACGGTCGTCGAGCTGCTCGAGCGAGGTGCCAAAAGACTGCTCGGCGAGTTCCATGAGGTTAATTTGGGGCATGTTTTCTCCTGTGATGGGTTGTTTCATGTCTGCAATTCATAAGAAGCCCGCGCGAGGGGATTGGGGTGGCCTCGCGCGGGAAAAGCAAGCGCGTCCGCACGGTGGGGAGGGGTCGGGCGCGGTGGCTCCTATTGAGGAAGCTCGATTTCGGCTTCCGACGGGATGCGGAAGTAGGTCTCGGTCCAGTCGGTGAGTTTGTGCTCGAGCTCGCGGGTGATGGCGCCGTCGAGCATGCGCCAGGTCCAGTTGCCGCCCAGCGTGGCAGGGGTGTTGATGCGCGCCTCGTTGCCCAAGTTGAGCAGGTCCTGCATGGTGTAGATGCACGTGTCGCTCACGCTGGCGGCGATGGTGCGATTGAGTGCATCTGCCATGGGTTCGCCGGCCTGCTGATGGGTGTACAGGGCTGCCTGCTCGCGCTGACGCGGGGTGGCCGTTCCCTCAAACCAACCGCGCGCCGTCTCGTTGTCGTGGGTGCCCACATAGGCGACGGTGTTGGCGATGTAGTTATGCGGCAGGTAGTACGAGTTGGTGCCCTCAAAGGCAAACTGCAGGATCTTCATGCCGGGGAAGCCCGAGTTGTCGCGCATGTCGATGACGCCGGGGGTGAGGAAGCCCAGGTCCTCGGCGATGATGGGCAGCGTGCCGAGCTTTTCCTCGAGCGTCTTGAAGAACTTGAGGCCGGGACCCTGCGTCCACGAACCGTAGGACGAATCGGGCGAGGAGAACGGCACCTCCCAATAGGCCTCGAAGCCGCGGAAGTGATCCAGGCGGATGACGTCGTACATGTCGAGGGCGGCGCGAATGCGGCCCTCCCACCAGGAGAAGCCGTCGGACTCCATGGCGTCCCAGTCGTAGATGGGGTTGCCCCAGTACTGGCCGGTGGCCGAGAACTGGTCGGGCGGCGTGCCGGCGACGCTCACGGGATTGCCGGCGGCGTCGATCTTAAAGAGCTCAGGCGTCGCCCACATCTCGACGGAGTCACGCGAGACATAGATGGGCAGGTCGCCGATGATGAGAATGTCGCGCTCGTTGGCATAGGCCTTGAGGCGGCTCCATTGGCGGTCGAAGAAATACTGCGTCATCTGGTGGTAGAGCATGCGCGCGGGATGGGCGGCGCAGACCTTGGCAGATGCTTCGCCGCGGGTGCGCAGTTCTGCGGGCCACTCCCAAAACGCCTTGAGTCCGCACTCCTCTTTGACGGTCATGAACTCGCAGTAGGGGATGAGCCAGTCCTCGTTGGCCTGGATAAAGTCATCGAAATCGGCCGGCTTGTCGGCAGCAAAGCGCTCGGCGGCGCGGTCGAGAATCTGACGGCGGCCGCCAAAGATGGCACCGTAGTCGACGTTACTGGGGTCAGAACCCAGGTACACGCCATCGATATCGCGCTGCTCTAGATACCCTGCCTCGATAAGCTCGGCAAAGTCGATAAAGTTGGGGTTGCCTGCGCGGGCCGAGAACGACTGATAGGGCGAATCGCCATAGCTGGTCGTCGTAAGGGGCAGAATCTGCCAGTAATGTTGTTTGCACGAGGCGAGAAAATCGACGAAGTCGTAGGCATTCCAGCCAAAGCCGCCGATTCCGTATGGTCCGGGCAGAGATGAGACGGGCATGAGGACGCCGCTTGCACGCTCCATGAATGCGCTCACCAACCTTCTTGTTGTGGGGTCGGCCTGCCGATGGGTGTGCAGTCCGCCTCCGATGTTCTGATTCGATACGCCTATTGTAAAACATGTTGTTTAAACATGTACAGGCAAGATAAAAAAGTTGGTCGATTTTCGGCGAATGGTTACATGCCATGAAAAAAAGCCCCGACCTCACAACGTGAGATCGGGGCAAGAGCGGTATGTAGGTTTTTGCTACTCGGCGTCGGCGAAGCCGTTGGGGTTGTGGCTCTGCCAGTTCCAGCTATCGCGGCACATGTCCGCGATGTCGTACTGGGCCTTCCAGCCCATCATGCGCTCGGCCTTGGAGGCATCGCACCAGTTGGCAGCGATGTCGCCGGCGCGGCGCTCGCGGATCACATAGGGCAGCTCCTTGCCACAAGCCTTGGAGAAGGCGGCAACGACCTCGAGTACCGAGGTGCCGGTGCCGGTGCCCAGGTTAAAGATCTCGACGCCGGTTTTGCCGTTCATCCAGTTAAGGGCGGCAACGTGACCAGAGGCCAGATCGCACACGTGGATGTAGTCGCGCACGCCGGTGCCGTCGGGGGTGGGGTAGTCGTTGCCAAAGACCTGAACGGCCTCGAGCTTGCCCACGGCGACCTGGGCGACATAAGGCACCAGGTTGTTGGGGATGCCCTTGGGGTCCTCGCCGATCAGGCCCGACGGATGAGCGCCAATGGGGTTGAAGTAACGGAGCAGCACGACGTCCCACTCGGGGTCGGCGGTGTGGACGTCCATAAGGATCTGCTCGATCATCCACTTGGTCCAACCATAGGGGTTGGTCGCGGGCTTCTTAGGATCCTCCTCGGTGACGGGCGGGTTGTCCGGGTCGCCGTAGACGGTCGAGGAGCTCGAGAAGATGATGGACTTGCAGCCATGGTTGCGCATGACGTCGATGAGCACCAGGGTGTTCTCGATGTTGTTGTGATAGTACTCGACGGGCTTGCTCACCGACTCGCCAACGGCCTTAAAGCCGGCAAAGTGGATGACGCGGTCGATCTGATGGGTATCGAAGATCTTGTTCATCGCATCGCGGTCGAGCACGTTGGCCTCGTAGAAGGTGAGGTTCTTGGCGGCCTCATCGCCCACGATGGTCTTGACGCGGTCGACGGCGACGGCGCTGGAGTTGGAGAGATCATCGACGATGACGACCTGGTAGCCACCCTCGAGCAGCTGAACGACGGTGTGCGAGCCGATAAAGCCGGCGCCACCGGTAACGAGGACACAGGTGTCTTTGGGGTCGAGTGCTTTGGACATGTAGTCTCCTATCGAATCAGGAACACTTCTTCAGGGGAGTATAGCGCAGGCAGGGACGCCCAAATCGTGCGCTGTAGGAAAAGCGGAGGATTGTGCCAACGTACTCATAGAAGAGCTTGCGTACGCATAACCTGATCTTCGACATTTGCTTACGAGCCGCTGACCTTGTAGTTTCCTGCCGTTCGTGGAAATCGTTGGGACGCGCCATATGTACGCTAATATGTATGAGTTGAGCGACATATAAATAAACATGTAACGGAGTACATATGTCACCAAACAGCGATTCCATCCTTTCCCAGGAGCTCTCGCGCCGCACTGCCCTCAAGGCCCTGTTCGGCGCCGCTTCTGCGGCAGTTCTTTTTGGCCTGCCCGCTCGCGCCCATGCGGCGGAGGCTTCCAAAGAAACAACCGATAAACTGAATGCCGCCCAGGCCCAGCTCGACGAGGTTCAGGCCCAGCTCGACAGCATCGCAAATGAGTATGCGGCGCTGGCCAACAAGAATGCCCAGACCCTCAACGACATCGAGAATGTCCAGGGCAAGATTGACGACACGCAGGCCCAGATCGATGAAAAGAAGGCCGAGCTCAAGAAGAAACGCAACGACCTTTCCGATCGCGTGGCCGCCAGCTACAAGTCCGGCGGCACGAACATCCTGTCGCTGCTGCTGGCCTCTGGCTCGTTTGAGGAACTCGTCGCCAACGCGCATTACGTTGAGAAGATCAACAAGAGCGACCGCGACGCCATCGAGGACATTCAGACCATCCAGGAAGAGCTCGATGCGCAAAAGACCGAGCTCGAGTCGCAGAAGGCCGACTTAGAGAAGCTCAAGGACCAGCAGACTGCCCAGATGCAGGACATGCAGGCCAAGCAGCAGGAAGTCCAGACGGTTCTGAACGGCCTCTCTGACGATGTCAAGGAGCTCATGGCTCAGCGTGATTCCGAGATTCTCGCTGCCGCCCAGGCCGAGGAGGCCGCTAGGAAGGCCGCCGCTGCCGCGGCCGCCGCGAACAAGAACAATTCCTACTCGGGTGGTTCGAGCTCGGGTGGCGGATCGTATGCGCCCGGAACTCCGCAGCAGAATGCCGGCTCGGGCAAGCAACAGGCCGTCGTCAACGCGTGCTACTCCACGCCTTCGCCGGGCCAGAACTGGTGCGCGGCGTGGGTTACCAATGTCTTCCGTAACGCCGGCGTTGGCTACTTTGGCGGCAACGCCTGCGACATGTTCAACGCCTGGTGCTATAGCTCCGACCGCTCGGCGCTGCAGGTGGGCATGATCGTGGCCGATTCCTCGCACAGCGGCACGGGTGCTCCGGGCCTTATCTACGGTCATGTGGGTATCTACGTTGGCGGCGGCATCGTTATGAGCAACGAGGGTGCCATTACGTCTAAGTCGCTTGATTCGTTTATTAGCTTCTATGGCACTGGCTCTGGCGTGCGTTGGGGCTGGCTCGGCGGCGTGGCGCTGTCGTAAAGCCGACGGGGCCGCGTGCCCGCCCGCAATATATTTGATTGCCTGCTCGGGCAGTCCTGCGCAAGACGAAGGCCACATTAAGTGGCCTTCTTTGCGTGCGGAACTC
>CABRIB010000092.1 GCA_902470915.1 uncultured Collinsella sp.
TTAAGTTTGCTGCTCTACAGTCCTGCGCAAGACGGAAAGCACATTAAGTGCTTTCCTTTGCGTGCGGAACTCGCGATAAAGTTCATATGCGCCGCCCGGCTCCCGCGGCTCTCAGGGGCTCCCATCCCAAATGCGGAGCAAAGCTCCGCACGCCAACTTTTTCTTTCAACTAAAGAACGCCGGAAATTCGACACTGGCTTGTTAACTTTGCTGGACGTTGTCGACGCCAAACCAGCTCAGAAGCTATATCGACACAGAAAGGTCCCCGGACGGAGGGGCCGGATATAAGGTTTATCGCGAGTTCCGCACGCAAAGAAGGCCACTTAATGTGGCCTTCGTCTTGCGCAGAACTGTAGAGCAGGAAACCTTATATCCGGCCCCTCCGTCCGGGGACCGCGCCGTACCAGCTACAGCGTCATGTTCGGATCGGCGTCGACGTCGAACGGCGAGATTTCACCTCGGTCGAATTTACGGCGGGCGACCGCCGCGATCATGGCTGCGTTATCGGTACAGGCAGACAAGGGCGGCACCGTTACGCGAATCCCCTGACGTCCAAGCTTCTTGATCATCATCTCGCGCAGATGCGGGTTGGCCGAGACGCCGCCGCCGATGCAGTATTCCTTACATCCGGTAGCGTGCAATGCGTTTTTGGCCTTCTTGTACTGCACGTCAAAGACAGCCGCCTCAAACGAAGCCGCCAGATCGGGCAGGTGAATCGTGCGCCCGGCTTTGGTCTCTTGCTCGATGTAGAGCGTCACCGCCGTCTTGAGGCCCGAAAGCGAGAAACGATAGTCTCCCCTGCTGTTAAGCGCGCGGGGGAAATCGATCGCGCGGGGATTGCCCGTCTCGGCCAGCTTGGAGATGATGGGGCCACCGGGATAGCCCAGACCCAACGCCTTGGCTACCTTGTCGAAGGCCTCGCCCACAGCATCATCGAGTGTCTCACCAAGTACCTCGTAGTCGCCCCATGCCTTCACGTGCACGAGCATGGTGTGCCCGCCCGAGACAAGCGTGAAGATGAACGGCGGCTTGAGGTCGGGCTGCGCTAGCAAGTTGGCAAACAGGTGCCCCTCCAGATGGTTGACGCACACGAGCGGCTTGCCGGCAGCGTAGGCAAAGCCTTTGGCGAAGGCGACGCCAACCACGAGCGCGCCCACCAGGCCCGGACCCTGTGTCACGCCCACGGCGGCAAGCTCGCTGGGGGCAATGGCTCCACCCTCAAGACCAAGCGATGCTGCGGCATCCTCGAGCGCCGCATCCACGACACTCACAATCACCTCAACGTGTTTGCGCGAGGCGATCTCGGGCACCACGCCGCCAAAACGGGCATGGAAATCAATCTGCGTCGACACCTGGTTGGCCAGCATATTGCCATCCGCATCGATAATCGCCACGGCCGTCTCGTCGCAGGAACTCTCGATAGCGAGCACTAGGCGGCGGCGTTCAATTTCGGCACGCTCCCCCTCGGAGCGCCCGGGCGCAGGCAGCGGCCATACGCGCTGCTCTGCCGCCGTCGGCTCGGGCGAAGCATTGTCGACCGGAAGCACGAGGGGCAGCGGAGCCGTCATGACGATGGCATCCTTGCCGGCACCATAGTAGCCGCGGCGACGGCCAGCCTCGGTAAAGCCCAGAGCGTTATAAAGCGCGATCGCTCCCTCGTTGCCGTCCTCGACCTCGAGCGAAGCCGTGGTGCAGCCGAGCATCTGGGCATCATAGCTCACATGCGACAGCAGCTTGCGGGCAATGCCCTCACGGCGATGTGCCGGGTCGACGGCGACATCCAGAATCTGCACATCACCGTCCACGACCATACCGCCGGCAAGGCCCAGCAGCTTGCCGTCGTCGTGTGCCACCCACCAACTACGCGGCGCAGCGACGTCCTCGCCCAGTTCGGACAGGAACATGCCCGGCGTCCACGCCTTGTGTCCGGCACCTTCAAAGCAGGCAGCCTCTAACGCGCTCGCGCCCTCGGCATCCGCCGCGCCCATGGGACGGAACTGCAGATGACGACCGGCGAGCTCATCGGCAACGCCCGTAATTTCGCTCTGCGCACTCTCGGCAAGACCAAGACGCTTGCGCTCGTTTTCCTCGGCATCCGAAAGGCGCGTGTAAATCGGCAGGACGCGAGCCGGATCGCCGTCACCCGCAGCGTGCGCGAGCAGCAAGCCCTCGCCCGAAGGCCACCACAGGTCGCGCTCCACGCAGCGGGCGATCTCGTCCTCACCCAGCAGCTTGCCATAGCGCACGAGACCGTCGCCGGTCAGCTGAACCTGGTCCCAGTCCGCTGCTTGGCGCCACTCATCGAGCGCCACGGCGGCCTTGACCACGTGTTCGCGCTCAAATTGACGCTCGGGACCCTCATCGACCAGCATATACAGCGCCGGATATACCTCACCGCGCATAGCATCGGCCAAGATACCAAGCTTGCCGCGCACGCCAGCCTTCCACGCCGTCCAAGCGCAGGCGTCGAGCGTCGACACGCCCAGCAGCGGAACATTGGCACCACGCGCGAGGCCCTTGGCAGTGGAGATGCCGATGCGCACACCCGTAAAGGACCCCGGGCCGCGGCCGACCACATAGCAACCAACATCGCTGCGATCCAGACCGGCTTGAGCCAGCACGCCATCAACGGTATTCACGAGCTCAACGTTGGCGTGACGGCGACACATGTGGTCGCCACTCACGAGCTTCGTCTCGCCCGTCTGCCCATCAATCCAGCTTGCCGCGCAGGCAAGCATGTCGGTCGAGGTATCGAGCGCCACCACCAGCGCGTTGTCGTTATGCAAGCTCATCTTGTACAGCCCTATCAATCAAATGGGAAAGCTCCATTGCGCGGTCACCGTGCGCCTCAAGCGTTATCGTTCGCACATCGCTGTCGCCCTCATCACGCTTGAGCGTCACCGAAAGATACTCATCCGTCAGCTCGTCCTGGAATTGTTCGCCCCATTCCAGCAGGCAAGCACCCTCATAGCCCAGCACATCGAAAATGCCCGTATCCTCGAGCTCGTAGGCATGCTCCAGGCGGTATAGATCAAAGTGAAACAGCGGAATACGGCCTTGATCGTGAACGGCCATGAGCGCAAACGTAGGGCTCGTAACCATATGCCCATCGCCCAGCCCGCGCGAGACGCCCTTGGTAAAGTGAGTTTTGCCCACTCCCAGGCCACCGGTCAGGATGAGCACATCGCCGTCCTCAAGGCACGGTGCAATTAGCTCGCCAAAGTACTCCGTATCGGCAGCGCAAGTCGTTTTGTAAGTACCTACCCCCAGGCGCTCCAGGGACATATATGCTCCTTATTATTCCGAGGCGTCCTCTGGTGCGGGATGTCGCTCCAGATAATCGCCCAGCATCTTAAAGTCTTCCTCCAGCAGCTCCTGCCACGCCGGATTGCGCAGCGCTGCTGCCGGATGGAACGTGGGCATTACTACAAAATGCCCCATCTGGTGGAACCTGCCGCGCAGCTTAGTAATGCCAATCTCGGTCTTAAGCACAAAGTGCGTCGCGGGGTTGCCGAGCGTCACGATAATATCGGGCCAGATGCTTCGAATCTGCTCACGCAAAAACGGCGAGCAAGCCAGCACTTCCTCGGGACGTGGATTGCGGTTTCCCGGCGGGCGACACTTAAGCACGTTGGCAATGTAGACGTCTTCGCGTTTGAGCCCCGCCAGCGACAAAATGCCGTTGAGGTCCTCGCCTGCCGCCCCCACAAAGGGCTCGCCCTGCAAATCCTCATTGCGGCCCGGCGCCTCACCAATAAACATCACGCGAGCGCGGGGGTTTCCCACGCCAAACACGATATTGTGACGCGACTGGTAGAGCTGGCAGAGGTGACAATCGCCCAGAACGGCCTCAATTTCCTCGAGTGCGACCTCACGTGGTGCCTGATGGGTATGGCCGGGGATGTGCATGACGCCCATAGCGGCTCCTACACGTAGACCTTGTCGAGACGCATGCCAAAGCCGCAGGCGACCTCGTAGTTAATCGTTCCGCGCAGTCGGGCCATCTCGTCCATAGTGATCTCGGCATCGCCATCGCGGCCGACAATGATCATCTCGTCACCATACTCGGCCTCGGGAATCTCGTGTGCCGGGTTGGACTGAATGGCGACCATAAACTGGTCCATGCAGATATTGCCAACCTGATGCACACGCTCGCCGCGATACAGCACATCCATACGATTGGAAAGCGTACGCGATAGGCCATCGGCATAACCGATCGGCAGCGTGCAGATCTGAACGCGCGTACGCGGTACGCGGTAGGTAAAACCGTAGCCCACGCCCTCACCCATCGCAGGGTGTGCCACGCGCGTCACGCGCGCATGGACGCTCATAACGGGATCAAGCTGCATCACGCGGCCACTCAGCTCGCACGGCTGCATGCCATACAAGCCAACGCCGGCGCGAATCATATCAAAATGCATCGAGGGGTCGAGCATCGAGGACGGCGTGTTGGCGCAGTGCACGATACCGCACTCAAAACCCGCATCTTTAATGGCCTGAACGGCCTCGGTAAAGCGCTGACACTGCAGCTTGTAGTCCCAGCCCGAAGGTTCATCGGCCGTGGCGAAGTGCGTAAATACGCCGTCGCACTGAATACCGCGATGGAAATATATACCACGGACAAAGTCGAGCACCTGCGTGTAGTGAACGCCGATACGATTCATGCCCGTCTCGATGGCGAGATGATACTTGCCCACTTTGCCCGCCGCGACGGCACATTCGCCATACGCAAGAGCAAAGTCAGACGTATAGACCGAGGGCATGATATCAAACTCGAGCAACGTCGGAATGGCCTCGATAGGCGGCTCGCTTAGGATGAGGATGGGTTTCGTTATCCCGCCCTGTCGGAGCTCAACGCCCTCGTTAACCGTCGCCACGGCAAACATGTCGGCACCGGCCGAATACATGATCTTGGCGCACTCAACAGCTCCATGACCATAAGCATCGGCCTTGACCACGCAGCACAGGCGCTGACGTGGATTCAGCAAGTTCTTATAGGCCCTCGTGTTGCGACGGAGCGCCCCGCGGTCGATCTCGACCCAGGACCAGCGCGTCAAATCGGCTTTATTCATGATTAGTCATCCGACCCTTCGTCCATGATTCCCAGATCTTCGAGCGCATCCTTTGCCGCCAGTTCCATGGCAGGACCGATCAAGTCGATAAGATCGGTCGCGATGACGCTCTTCTCACCATACTCCGTCGCCGCAGCAAAACCGGCGTAGCTGTGAAGTGCGACGGCGTACGAATACAGCAACTCCCAACGATCCATCTCGTCGCGCATGGTGGCAAGCGTGCCGGCCAAAATACCCGCGAGAACATCACCCGAACCGGCAGTTGCCAGAGAAGCCGGACCCGAGAGCGGCAGCAGCACACGCTCAACGCCACAGATAGCCGTCGTCGGCCCCTTGGCAATGACCACCAGATTGTCGGAGCCTGCAGCCCAGACAACCTTCTGCGCGGCCGCAATCGCGGTACCAAGGTCGTTCACCTCGTCGCCGGCAACCAGACGCGAAAGCTCACGATAGTGCGGCGTCATAACCAACGGCTGCTCGCGACGATACATCTCGGGATTACTATCAATACCGTCAATGGCAATCTTAGCAAGGCAGTTGAGTGCATCGGCGTCCAAGATAAGCGGCACATCAAGCTCGAGCAAGCCCGAAACCACCTGCATAGCGCCGGCAGATGTCGTCATACCGGGACCGCACAGTACACAGCTGTACTTCATTGCAATCTCGCACACCGTCATGCGCGCAGCGGCGCCAAAGGAGCCGCGGGAATCAGACGGAATAGCAAAGACGGGAATCGAAGGAAGTGCCATGCGAATAAGATTGGCGCAGGCGTCAGGAGCCGCGGCTGCCACGTAACCAGCACCCGCGCGAGCTGCAGACTTGGCCGCCATAATGGCAGCACCAGGATATTGCGCAGATCCGGCGACAATAAGCACAGAGCCACGGGAATACTTATCGATATTCGTAGGTAGTGGAGCAAAGTAATCAACTAAGTCACCGGGCTCGACAATCTCGGCGGCGTGGTCGACATCATCGATGACCTCGTCAAGACGGTCGTAAAGATTGCCGCAGATCAAATCGCCAGCATACTCAGGGCCATCAGCGCTATACAGACCAATCTTGGGCGCAATCATCGTCACCGTATGCTCGGCACGAATGCAGTCGTCATCAACAACGCCCGTCTCGGCATTCAGGCCCGAGGGGACATCAATGGATACGACACAATCGGCGCATTCATTGACCGTAGGAATCCAGATGGAGAACGGCGCACGCAGATTCCCGTGGAAACCGGTACCAAAAATGGCATCAACAACAACATCGGCCTTATCGATCAAAACCTCGAGTTCGTCACGCGAGGGGCCGACACAAACGTGCACATCGCGGCCGGCAGTACGACGAGCAACATGACGTGCCAGAGCAGCAGGAATCTCATCCGGCTCAACCGGAGAAACGATATCGACGTCCACACCCTTATGGCTCAGAATATCGGCGGCAACCCAACCGTCGCCGCCATTATTACCAAAACCGACCAGAACGAGAACCCGATCGGGATTGAGCTTCAAGACCTCGTTGGCGGCAAACTCACCCGCTAGCTCCATAAGCTCGGCCTTCGAAGTCCCTTCGCGTTCGATGATGTCCTCGAGACGAACGACTTCTTCGGTACTCAAAACCGGTTTCATCTATGCTCCTAGCGTATCTTGCGAAGCATCGCCCAGGTGCTCCGTCAATGCTGAATTCTGCAGCTGCTCAAGCTCATCTAAAACAGAGCGAGCCTCTTTAAATGTCTGCGCTACGCGTTCCTTGGTGCTCACCTTTTCTTCCTTAGGCTTAGGTCGAGCATCTTCGGTAATCGCGATGGCATTCGCAACGGCTAAGTCTCCTGTAAGCGTAATGGAAAGAGCGACCTCAACAACACCCAGCTCTTGAGCGATCTCGAGTGCACGGCCCGAAAGCAGCGCCTTCGGTTTGCCGAGTTTATCGCGCGTTACCGAAACATCCTTGCGACCCACGCCTTGACTAAAACCCGTGCCAAGAGCTTTAAGCACCGCCTCGCGCGAAGCAAAGCGGCTGGCATAGTGAGCAGCGGGACGCGATGATGCATCGCAATAAGCACGCTCTTCTTCGGTAAACACACGCCGAGCAAACGACGGCGTCTTTTCAAGAATTGATTTCATGCGGGAAATCTCGACGATATCAACGCCGATACCAGCTTCAGCCATGTTCACCTCCATATCGCACAGACTAAGTTATTGTAGCCCGTTCACAGAAGATGCGACAAACGAGGGTTATAAAACACAGCTACTATGTGAGACAAAAGCCCGCAAACGCAAAAAAGGGGGAGGCCGCGCGGCCTCCCCCTTCCAAGTTCAAGCGCAC
>CABRIB010000093.1 GCA_902470915.1 uncultured Collinsella sp.
CTACACAAGGAGTATCGTCGGCAGCGTCAGATGTGTATAAGAGACAGTGGCGATGTCCTTTTCGCCCACCTGCACGGTCACCTTCATCTTGGATAGGTCGGCGATCTGCATGCACTGCTTGCCGCCGCTCGTATCGCTTTCGCCCATGATCATGCCGCCTGTTACCGTGGCGCCCACCTTGGCGTTAAGCTCCACGATGCTACCCGAGCTCGGGGCCGTGACCGTGCGACTGGCGGCCTTGGCGTTCGCCTGGTCTAGGTTTGCCTGGGCCGAAGCGAGGCTGCGCTGCGCGGCCGATACGGCGTTCGTGTCCCCTGATGCGTCAGAGACGCCAGCCGCTGCGGAAGCTCCATCGACGTCCGTCGTTGGGGTGGCCTGCGCGACAGCGGCGGCTTTCTGCGCGTTGGTGAGGTCTTCCTGGGCGGCTGCAACTGCACGCTGCGCCTCGGCAACGTTGCGATCGAGCTCGTCGTTTTTAATGGTCATAAGCACGTCGCCCTCGCTGACGGATTGGCCTGCCTGCACGTTGATCGAATCGACCGTGCCGTCGACAGAAGGGGAGACCACTGAGGACGAAATGGGTTTGAGCTGGCCTTTCGCCTCGACCGTTGTGGTAAACGTGCCCTCGGTCACCATGTCGGTCACAGGCCCGCTAGCTCCCTGTGGCTGCGCATTGAGAACCAGGGTAGCGACAATGGCAATGAGCGCGATGGCACCTACGACGCCGGCGGCAATACCGCGTCGAATCAGCTTTTTGCGTCGACGTTCGGCGCGTTTTGCCTTGAGCTTGGCATATGCCTCTTCATCGGAAATCTCGACCGTATCGTTCGTGCGTCCGCTCTGCTTGTCGGTGTGCGCGTTTGTAATCAGAGGAATCGTTTCGGTGGCATCTTCGGGCGTGCGCTCGGTATCATCCGCGCCCGGGGTGATGGTGGGGACATTCGGCATAGCGTCTCCTTTATAGAAAGAACCTCGATAATTATATGCGCCCACCGGTTGGGGCGGGCGCATAGGACGGTTTCTTTCGGAACTGTTAGATTGGTCGCAGCGGTTCCACGTTGTAGGAATGCGCGCGTTGCACTACGAGTGGACAACCACGCACAGGCCGACTTTGATGCAGTCGTGAAGTGCCTTGGCGTCTGCCAGGCGCAGGTTGATGCAACCGTGGCTGCCGCACCACTTGTACGACTCGGCATTATCGAAGCTCTTGTCGTTTTGCCAGGTGGCGTCGTGGAAGCCGATCATATTGCCCTCGAACGGCATCCAGTAGCTCACCGGGCTTTCGTATTTGGGCTTACCGGTCTCGGGGTCCTTGGCTCCGATCAGGGTGCTGCCGCCGTCGTTGCTGTTGATCTGCCACACGCCTTCGGGGGTGGCGTCTTCGCCCGGTTTGCCGGAAATAAAGTTGGCCTCCCAAACGATATTACCGTTCTCGTCATAGTAGCGCGCGTGCTGCTCGGACAGATCGACATCGACGTATGCCTTCCAGTCGGGCTCTCCCTTTGCGGTAAAGGTGTCGGCCTTCTGGGAGTATTTGATCTCGATTTCGCCGGTCTGCTTGTTGTTAATGGCATCCTCGACCTGCTTTGCGAGCGAGCTGCTGTCGATGGACCAACCAAAGTCGCCGCCTTCGACGGCGCACTGCTTGCCATCGGCGCGCGTCCACCAGCGAGTGGAGCCAACGGTATTAAAGCCATTGGCGAGCTCGGCTGCCCAGCTGCTGATCTGCGACGTATCGAGCGTGGGGTTTGCGGGATCGGCAAAGCTGATCCACTGTAACACGGAGCTGCCATCAACCTTGCCGGCATCCTCGCCGTTGAGCTTGAGGGTCACGTTGACGCCCAGGAAGTTGTTGGCGGCATCGCATGCAGCCTGAATCTGATCATCGGTCAGCGTTCCATTGAGCGGCTCATAGGCATCGTTGCCGAGCTTGGAAAGATCTACGGTCTCGGCCAGCGAGGCAAGCTCGAGCTCGGCATACTTAATGACATGCTCGCGGTTGAGTTTTTCGTTGGAGCGCGCCTTCTCGACGGTAAACTTGCCGGCCTGCTCGTCATAGGAGCTATTGGCCTCGAACGCGCCCGAACGGCCCTCGTTAAACTCGTCGATGGCGGCGCCCAGATCCTTCTCAAACTGCTTTTGGTCAAAGGTATCGGAGAGTATGGACAGGTCGACGTCTTGATCAAGATCGACTTCGTTGGAGCTAGCGGTTGTTTTGGTCTTGCCGCTTAAGGATTCTACAAGGCGGACAGGCCATACAAAAGCTTCGTTGTGGTTGATGATCTCTTTTGCGGCAGCTTCGCCGTCTACGATGGGCTCATCGGACTCGGGCTGATAGGTCCAGCTAAAGTCATCGCCCGTCACGGTGAGCTTATAGTGCTTCCATGCCGAGTTGACCTTGGCGGCGGCAGACGAAGCGTTGGAGAACGAGACGTCGACGCCGGCGATGGTGGTGTTGGGATAGGCTACCTGCGAAAACGCTACGATGCCTACGATATAGACAATGACGATAAGACCTAGGACGACAAAGAGCGTCGTCTTTTTGCCCGACTTATTGTTCTTGGCGGGTTTGCGTGCGGGGCCGCGATCGCCTCGAGCGTGCGTGGGGGGCTGCTTGGGCGCATTGCCGTTTGCCTGGCGCTGCTGACGTTGTTGACGCTGCTGTCGCTGTTGGTTCGGGCGTTGGGAATCGTTTGCCGCACCACGCTGTTGACCGTGGCTCGGCGCGATAGGACGCGGTGACTGAACGCCGCCGGTGTGCCTGCTCGGCTGCTGCGGATCGGGAATCAGTTGAGTTCGATCGTTTTGCGACATCGTATGCATATCCTTCGAATTTCGCCTTATGGCTCATCGTGTTTTTACTGGGCTTGCATTATAGCGATTGCCCTACTGTTTGTGGTACGGAAACGGTGGCATTCAAAAGAGGTGGGACATTTGTCCCACCTTTGAGTCATTCTTTGCCGCTATCCGCACACACCGCATTTTGCACAGGCCGAAAGTGCGGCCGGAGCCTGCGCGATGCCACCCTTTGCCGTCTCGCGCAGCGTGGCCGGTAAAGCGTGGCCCACCGAGAGCATGACATGTGCCATCTGGTCAAACGGCACCAGGCTCTTAACGCCTGCGAGGGCGAGTTGTGCCGAGCTAAAGGCCGCTGCTACGCCGATGGCGTTGCGGTTTTGGCAGGGCACCTCCACGAGGCCACCGACGGGGTCACAAACGAGGCCCAGCAAGTTACTCAGCGCGATGGAACTGGCGTCGAGCGCCTGCCCGGGCGTGCCGCCGAGCATCTGCACCAGCGCGGCAGCTGCCATGGCAGCGGCACTTCCGACCTCGGCCTGGCAGCCGCCCTCGGCGCCGGCGACGCAGGCGCTCGTGGTGAGGTTGAGGCCGATGGCGGCTGCGCAGTAGAGCGCGTCCATGACCTGCTCGTCGTCGAGCTGAAGGTGATCGGCGAGCGCCAGCACGCAGCCGGGCACAACGCCTGCGGATCCTGCCGTGGGGGCGGCGACGATCACACCCATCGTGGCGGAACGCTCGAGCACGGCCATCGCGCGGGCCACGGCGTCGGTTTGAACGGTGCCCATCAGGCTCGTGCTCAAATCGTTGCGGCCGGTGGCATCGACGAGTTTAGCCTCGCCGCCGATAAGCCCGCCGAGCGATCGCTGCGGATTGACGATGGGGGTCGTGGTCTCCTCGCGCATGACGTCGAGCACGCGGCGCATGGTGGCGACGGCGTGGGCCTCGCCGGTCAGGCGCGCCTCGCGCACGGCCATAACGGCGCCGATGCTGAGCTCCAGTTCCTTGCACGCATCGAGCAGCTGCTCGCCGTCGTCGAAGATCTCCTTAGCCGAGACGCCGGGGGAGAGCGATGAGGCAGAACCGGGGAGCTCAATAAAGGTCGCGTAATCGACATTGTCGAGCTTGCGTAGCATGGGGATGACGGTGTCGTCGGGCGCGCCGTCGGTCTCAAAGACGGAGTAGGCCTGGCCGCCCACTTCGGTGCGGTAGGTGCGGCAGAAAGCGATGTTCACGTGGGCGTAGGCGAGCAGGTTCGTGAGCGCTGCGAGCACGCCGGGGACGTCCTGGTGTGCCACAAACAGCGTGGAATACATCCCCGAGATGTCGACGCCGACGCCGTTGATGCGGCTGATGCGCATCTTTCCGCCGCCCAGGCTCTCACCGCGGACCTGTGCCGTGGCGCCCGTGTCGTCGACCATGTCGATGTCGACGGTGTTGGGGTGGATGGAGGCGTCGTCGCCCTTAATTTCAAAGTGATAGTCGAGGCCCTGCTCGCGTGCGAGGTCGAAGGCCTGCTTGATGTTCTCGTCATCGGTGTCGAGGCCCAGAATGCCCGCGACGAGCGCACGGTCGGTGCCGTGGCCGCGGTAGGTGTGGGCGAAGGAGTTCCATAGACCAAAGGTAACCTTGGTGATGCGGCCTTCCAGCAGGCTGGCGGCAACTTGGGCGCAGCGCAGGGCGCCGGCGGTGTGCGATGAACTGGGGCCGACCATGACGGGACCCAAGATCTCGAATGCCGAGGTCGTAGCTAGTGTTTGCGGCTTGCCTGCCATGGGTGCTCCTTTGTTTTGTCCCATCGTCCCGAGGGCGGGGCATAAGGTCGCCTGCTCGGACAGTCCTGCTCGCACGGAGAGCACATTAAGTGCTCTCCGGCTCGTGCGGAACTCGCGATCGACCTTATGCCCCGCCCTCGGGACTAAGGATACATGGTAGAAGTGCCCGTGCTGCAAAATTCATTAGCTGGTGACGCAGCGTAGGATCATATCGAAGCATCTTCACCACTGGATTAATAAAAAAGAGGTACCGGTTGGGGCCGGTACCTCTATTTGGTGCGTTTCTATTTGGCTGCAGCTTTTGACGCTGGCTTACAGTCCGCAGGCTGCTTTGAGTTCTTCGACTCGGTCGGTTTTCTCCCAGGTGAAGTCGGCGTCTTCGCGACCGAAGTGACCATAGGCTGCCGTCTTTTCGTAGATGGGGCGACGCAGGTCTAGGTCGCGGATGATTGCGCCTGGGCGCAGATCGAAGGTCTTCTCTACGGCTTCAACGATCTTGTCCTCGGCGACCTTTGCGGTACCGAAGGTGTCGACCATGATTGAGAGGGGCTTGGAAACGCCGATGGCGTAGGCAAGCTCGACTTCGCAGCGGTCGGCCAGACCGGCGGCGACCACGTTCTTGGCGACCCAGCGCGCGGCATACGCGGCGGAGCGGTCAACCTTGGTGCAGTCCTTGCCGCTAAAGGCACCGCCGCCGTGACGGCCGTAGCCGCCGTAGGTGTCGACGATGATTTTGCGGCCGGTGAGACCCGTGTCGCCCATGGGGCCGCCCACGACAAAGCGACCGGTGGGGTTCACATAGATGTCCGCGTTGTCCCACGGCATGTTCTCGGCGGCCATGACCGGGGTGATGACGTGCTCGATGAGGTCGGCCTTGATCTTGCCCATGTCTTCGATCTCGGCGGCGTGCTGCGTGGAGATGACGATGGTTGTGACCTCGACGGGCTTGCCTTCCTCGTAGCGCACGGTGACCTGTGTCTTGCCGTCGGGACGCAGATAGGCGAGGGTGCCGTCGTGGCGCACGGCGGCCAGGCGCTCGGCCAGGCGGCTTGCCAGGTAGTGCGGCATGGGCATGAGGGTCTTGGTCTCGTTGGAGGCATAACCGAACATCATACCCTGGTCGCCGGCGCCGATCAGGTCGATCGGGTCGGTGGTGGCGCCGGTCTGGGTCTCGAAGGATTCGTCAACGCCCTGGGCGATATCGGGCGACTGCTCGTGGATGAGGCTCATAACGCCGCAGGTGTCGCAGTCAAAACCGAACTTGGCGCGGTTGTAGCCAATGCGGCGGATGACGCCGCGGGCGATTTCCTGTACGTCGACGTAGGCCTGGGTGCGAATCTCGCCGGCGACGATGACGGTGCCGGTGGTCACGAGGGTCTCGCAGGCGCAGCGGACGTTCTCAACGTTGGCAGGCACGCCGTTGGGGGCGATGTAGCCCTGCTCCTGAAGCTCTATTTCTTTGGCGAGGATTGCGTCGAGGACGGCGTCGCTGATCTGGTCAGCGATCTTATCGGGATGACCTTCGGTCACCGACTCCGACGTAAAAACAAAGGACCCGTGTTGGGGTGGGATGGAACGAAGTTCTTCTGACATGATTGTCCTTTCAAAAACGTGTCCCAGCGACCGTTACCATTCCGCCGGGCTCTCTATGCAAGGGCACATCATAGCGCGTAAATCAAACATTCACACCCTTTCCGCACCTACTCATTGGGGACAGACTTAAATGGCCAGCCTTACCTAAGTGCCGACAGGTTGCCCAAAGGCCGGTCATTTAAGTCTGTCCCCAATGAGTAGGTCGGTGCCCTTTGTGCGGAGGTTGCTTTGATGCTTTATACTGATGCGGTTAGACATCCATCCTGCAATCGAGGAGATTTCCATGGCATCAGACGTTCGCGTCCGCTTTGCACCCTCACCGACGGGCAAGCTGCACATCGGCGGCGCCCGCACCGCTATCTATAACTGGGCTTTCGCCCGCGCAAACGGCGGCACGTTCATCCTGCGCATCGACGACACCGACCCCACCCGCTCCACCGACGAGAACACGCAGATCATCCTGCGCGCCATGCGTTGGCTGGGCCTGGACTGGGACGAGGGTCCCGAGGTGGGCGGCGACTTTGGCCCCTACGCCCAGACCGAGCGCCTGGACCTGTACAAGCAGGCCGCCCAGAAGCTTTGGGACGAGGGCAAGGCCTATCCCTGCTTCTGCACCAAGGAGCAGCTCGACGCCGACCGCAAGGCCGCGCAGGAGCGCAAGGACCCCTTCCAGGGCTATCAGCGTCGTTGCCGCGATCTTGATTCCGAGGAGGCCCGCCGCCGCATCGAGGCCGGCGAGCCCTACGTCCTGCGCATCAAGGTGCCCGAGGACCGCGGTGACGTCGTCATCCACGATGCCGTCCACGGCGAGGTGACCTTCGACGCCAAGGAGCTCGACGACTTTGTCATCTTCCGCTCCGACGGCACGCCCACGTACAACTTCGCTACCGTCGTCGACGATGCCATGATGAAGATCACCCACGTCATCCGCGGCGACGACCACCTGTCCAACACCCCGCGCCAGGTCATGGTCTACGAGGCCCTCGGCGCGCCCGTGCCCACGTTTGCCCACATCTCCATGATCTTGGGTGCCGACGGCAAAAAGCTCTCCTGTCTCTTATACACATCTGACGCTGCCGACGATACTCCT
>CABRIB010000094.1 GCA_902470915.1 uncultured Collinsella sp.
AGATAGGAGTCCGTCTCGTGGGCTCGGAGATGTGTATAAGAGACAGACTTAAGGCCATCATAGAAACCCACCGTGGAAAGCTCGCAGAAGTTCGCGACATGAATGGGAGCGCCCTCACCGTCAAACTTGACCTTGATGGTACCCTTCGACGTCTCGATAACGGCGCACTCGTCGCCGGCAAGCTGATACTCGGGCGTGTAGAGCTCTTTCTTAAAACCAAACATGTGGTTCCTTCCTCGTGCGTTTAAAGCATATTTGTACGAATTGTAGCAATAAGCATGCGCTTACATCAATTGCGCACGTAGGTTATGCCGACTATGGCGAACTAATTTTAGGAACGCTGCTGCGGCTTCCAGGAGCCCACATTGGCGTCGTACTGGTTCAGCGCGCTGTTGCCGCCCTGCGCGATGGGCGCCAGGATCTCGCTTTGGTGGGAACTCATCGACTCACCATCAGGAATGGCCAGCGAGATATCCCAGCTCTGGCAGATCACGTCGACACGCTCGTACATCCACTCGGCAAGCTGCTTTAAGTGGGCGATGTCGTCCGCATAGACCGTATCGTCCTGATACTTAAGGTTGTTGAGCTCATCTTGCGTCTTTTTGATCTGGTCGCGCAGGGCGTAGGCACTCTGCGACAGCTCCTGACGGGTGGACAGCGGCGTTCGGAGATAACCGTTGTTAAAGGAATCGATGACCTCGCCGATCTGGTCCTCGTCACCGTAGGACACGATGGTCTGATACAGACCGTCGAGCCTGGTATAGAGCTGATCATCGGTCAGCACGGTTTCTTCCTGGACCACCTCGGCAGAATCGTCTTGCTTGGTATCGTCCTCAGTCGCCTCGCCCTTTTGGCGCGTGGGGAAGGTCGTCTGCGCAGCCTGGCCAAACTGGTCGTAGAAGGCAGGCATGACACCCATGGGATCGGCCGTCACGAACCAATAGGCACCGCCGCAAACGACGGCAAGGACCGCGATGACGATGAGCGGCTTGGGGATATGACGCTTGTGCTTGTGATAGGCGTCCTCGTCGGGATGCACCTTGCGCTTGGGTTTTTGAGCATCGTCATGCAGGGAAACGGGCGTGGGAATATCGACCTTGGGGATACCGAAATCCTTATCGAAAGCCGGCAGCACACAGGTCTCATTGGGGTCGGCGGCGTCCGAAAGCACCGCAGCGGCAGAGGCCGGCGCATGCGGCACCTCGGTATCGATCTGCTCTTGCGTTAGGCGCGGAAAGCCTGCCGTGCGGCCCGCAGCAAGGTCGGATGCGGCCGCGTCCTCGGAGAGGATACCCGGAGCGGGGCGTCCGCATTTGGGACACGTACGATCATGCGGAGAAAGACGGGCACCGCAGCCCTCGCAGAACACGAACTCGGTGTGCTCGGGACCATCGCCCGGACCCACATAGGCGTTGCAGTAGGGACAAAACGAGGCGCCGTCCTCGATAGTCTTAAGGCAATGCGGGCAGATCACGGCATCCTCTTTTCGAAGCAATTCAAACAATCGAGGTTAGAGCATAACATCGCCACGGCCCCACAGGAACAAGGCACCAATTCAACATCGCAGGGTAGCTAATTTGGGACGGGGCTTTTTTAGCTGCCCTGGCCGTCAATCGACCAAACCGATCGCGTTGTCAGCCGGGGCAGCTAAAAAAGCCCCGTCCCAAATTAGCTACCCTGTGAGGTGTGGTTACTTCTTCTTTTTGCTTGGCATCGATACTTTGATGCCTTGGGCGGACTTGGTCACGCGAGAGCGTTTGGCTCCGGCACTCTTCTTTTTCTTGGGCTGGGCCTGGGCCACGCCCTCGAGTGCACGGGCCTCGGCCTCGCGAGCGGTGCGATCTTCGCGGCGCTGCGCCATGTCGGCGGCGACGCGCTTGGCAAAACGCTCGGCCGTCGAACCCGTCGAGCTCACCTTGCCGCCACCGCGACCCAGGTGGACGCGCACACCACGGCCAAAACCAGTTGCGGCATGACGACGACGCGGCTTGAGCGAATCCATCATCGTGGCGAGCTTAAAGAACACCGAGCAGGTAAAGACCACGATAACAGCCAAGATAACCATCTGGCCCATCGACAGGTTGGCAATGGACAGCAGCTCCGGGAATCCGATAACGCCCACCAGGATGCCGGCGACTACAAACACAAAGAGCACAACACGTAAGGGCGTAAGAGGCTGCGAGATGCGCCAGATCAGGCTGACGCTCGCCGCGCACGACGTAAGCAGGCACATCGTAGACAGCGTGAGCTGGCTAAAGCCAAACACGCGCGCCACAAAGATATCGAGCGCCGCAGCCAAAATGACCGCAATCGACGCCGGCAGTGCCCGCTTGAGTACGTTCGTCAAAAACGCACCCTTCACGCGAGCATTGTTGGGCTCCAGGCCCAACACAAAGCCCGGCGCGCCGATGCAGAAGAAGTTGATGAGCGTCATCTGGATGGGCTCGAAGGGGTACGGCGGCAGCGCGATGCACAGCGCCGCCAGGCCCATCGAGAACAGCGTCTTGGTCAGGAACAGTGAGGCCGAACGCTGCAGGTTGTTGATGGAGCGACGGCCCTCGGCCACCACGGCGGGCATCGAGGCAAAGTCGTTGTCGACGAGTACGATCTCGGCCACGTTGCGCGCGGCATCGGAGCCGGCCGCCATGGCCACGGAGCAGTCGGCCTCCTTGAGCGCCAGCACGTCGTTGACGCCGTCGCCCGTCATGGCCACGGTGTGCTCGCGGCGCTTGAGCGCCTGTACAAGCTCGCGCTTCTGCTGCGGGGTCACACGACCAAAGACATGGTAGCGGTCCACTGCGGCATCAAGCTTGGCAGGCGTATCGAGCGTCGTGGCGTCCACATAAGCGTCCGCCCCCGGCACGCCCACCACGCGCGCGATCGACGACACCGTACGCGGGTCGTCGCCACTGATCACGTTGAGGGTCACACCCTGCTCGTTAAAGTAGCCGATGGTCTCGGCCGCCGAGGTACGGATCTCGTCGCGGATGGTCACAAAGCCCACGGGCTCGGCCTCGCCCACCATATCGCCATCGGGCGTAAAGCCGTCCACGCGCGCCACCACGAGCACGCGGCAGGTATCGGCAAGCTCGGCGACACGGTTCTCGACCTGCGGAAACACACGATCAGAGAGCACAAACTGCGCCGCACCCATCACATAGGAGCCCTGCGCAAACGACGCGCCGCTCCACTTTTTGGAGGACGAGAACGGAATGACCGACAGCGGCTCAGACACCTCGACCGGGCGATCGGCGTAATAGTTGAGCAGCGCCTGGCAGGTCTCGTTGGCATCGGCCGAAGTCGCACGCGCGACGTTAGCCAGCGCAAAATCGAGCACCGTGGTATCGGCGGGAACGACCGCCTCGTCCGAGCCGGCGCCCAGGCTCACGCCCTCAACCGGCAGCGGATACGTGCCCTCGACCTCCATGCGGCCCGACGTGATGGTGCCCGTCTTGTCCAGGCACAGCACGTCGACGCGAGCGAGCGTCTCGATGCAGTAGAGCTGCTGCGCCAGCACCTTGCGGCGGGCCAGGCGCACCGTGGCGATGGCGAGCACCGACGAGGTCAGCAGCACCAGGCCTTGCGGGATCATGCCCAGCAGGGCGCCCACCGTGGACAACAGCGCCGACGAAGGCACATGACCAGCAAACAGCTCGGAGAAGCACCACGAAAGCGCGCTATCACCCGGAGTTCCCGCGGCATCCCACAGCTCGCTCACACTCGAGGCAAACAACGCCAAACCGAGCGGGATCATGATGATGCTCGCAAAGCGCACGATGGCGTTCAGCGCGTTCATGATCTCGGAATTGACCTTTTTGACGTATTTGGCCTCGTTATTAATTTTGGCCACGTAGTTGTCGGCGCCGACATGGATCACGCGGGCGCGCAGCAGGCCCGAATCGATAAAGCTGCCGCTCATGAGCTCGGAACCGGGCTGTTTCTTAATAAGGTCGCTCTCGCCCGTCAGCAGGCTCTCGTTCACGAGTGCCTCGCCCGAAACCACCACGGCGTCAGCGGGAATCTGGTCGCCGCGCCCCAGGCGGATGATGTCGTCGAGCACGATCTGGTCCAAGTCGAGCTCCACCTCGGCACCGTCGCGCACCGCGATGGCCTTCTTAGAGGTCAGCAGCGTGAGCTTATCGACCATCTTCTTGGACCGCATGGATTGAATGACGCCAATAGCGGTATTGAGGAACACCACAAACAGGAACGTCAGGTTCTTAAACGAACCGGTCAAAATGACCAGGAACGCCAAGATCACGTTGATCAAATTGAACAGCGTGCAGAGGTTCTCGATGATGAGCTCTTTGACCGACTTGGTCTTGAGCTCCATGTTGCGGTTGATCTTACCGGCGGCGATGCGCTCCTCAACCTCGGCGGTCGAGAGTCCGCGCTCGATATCCGTTGCTGCCATACCACGTCCCATCACGTCGCGTCGGTATAAGAAAAACCGCCCGGACCATGCGAGGTTCGGACGGTCTTACGTTCGATGGTGCCCCATGTTGGATTCGAACCAACGGCCTTCTGCTCCGGAGGCAGACGCTCTAATCCCCTGAGCTAATAGGGCCAACGTTTGGCATTATACCCAAGTGCACCACGGGCTAACAAAATAAAAGAAAAAGCTTTGCAATTCCGAGGAAGACGTGGCGCAACGGCCCACTTTAGAAGGCAAAAGCAAGTCAGATAGTATAAACTCTCATGCACCATATATACACGGCTCGCATTGCGGGCCGTTTTTGCAAAAGTTATCCATCGAGGTGAGAGGCACACCATGATTGCAATTTTAAAGCAGAGCGCCAGCGACGAGGCCGTCGGCCATATCGTCAGCTGGATTGAGAAAAAGGGCCTGAAGACCGATGTCTCGCGCGGCGAGAATGAAACGATCATCGGCCTGGTGGGCGATACGACCAAGATCGACCCGTTCCTGCTCGAGTCCATGGATGTCGTCGAGCGCGTGCAGCGCGTCTCCGAGCCGTTCAAGCGCGCCAACCGCAAGTTCCACCCCGAGGACTCCGTCATCGACTGCGGCCACGGCGTCAAGATCGGCGGCGATCAGTTCCAGGTCATCGCCGGCCCGTGCTCCGTCGAGGGCGAGAACCTCATCCGCATCGCACGCCGCGTGAAGGCCGCCGGCGCCACGATGCTACGCGGTGGCGCCTACAAGCCCCGCACCTCCCCCTACGCCTACCAGGGCATGGGTCCCGCCGGCCTCGATCTGCTGTGCGAGGCGTCTGCCGAGCTCGACATGCCGATCGTCACCGAGATCATGGACCCGCGCGACGTGCAGGTCTTCTTGGACAAGAAGATTGACGTCATGCAGATCGGCGCCCGCAACGCCCAGAACTTCCCCCTGCTCAAGGAGGTCGGCAAGACCAAGACCCCGATCCTGCTCAAGCGCGGCATGTCCGGCACGATCGATGAGCTGCTTATGGCCGCCGAGTACATCATGAGCGAGGGCAACGACAACGTCATCCTGTGCGAGCGCGGCATCCGCACCTTCGAGACCCGCACCCGTAACACCTTCGACCTCAACGCCGTGCCGGTGCTGCACCACCTGTCACACCTGCCTGTCGTTGCCGACCCCAGCCACGCCACCGGCTACACCCGCTACGTCGAGCCCATGGCGCTCGCTGCGACCGCCTGCGGTGCCAACGGCCTGGAGATCGAGGTCCACGACGAGCCGAGCCGCGCCTGGTCCGACGGCGCCCAGGCCCTCACCCCCGATCAATTCGACGACACCATGCGCCGCATCCGCGCCATCCGCGAGGTTGTCTGCCAAGAGACCATGGAGTAAACCATGGGTACGGTGAGAAACGCGCGCGTTAACCAGGGCGGCCCTAAGTGCGCTGGCATCGTCGGCCTTGGCCTCATCGGCGGCAGTTTTGCCCGCGGCTATGCGCAGGCGGGCGTCCGCGTGCTGGCCTGGGACCCCGATGACGATGTCATGACGGCCGCCAGCATGGGCACTGTCGCCGGAGAGCTCAACGACAAGACACTCGGCGAATGCGACATCATCGTCCTTGCCTGCTATCCCGAGGCATGCATCGAGTGGCTCGAGGCGCACGCCCAGGCGCTCGCCGACGCCACCGACACCGACGCCATCATGGGTCCCGTGGTGATCGACACCGTGGGCGTCAAGGGCATTGTGTGCGAGCGCGCTTTTGAGCTTGCCCGCGAGCACGGCTTTTACTTTGTGGGCGCGCACCCCATGGCGGGCACCCAGTTCTCGGGCTACGCACACTCCCGCGCTGACATGTTCCAGGGCGCTCCCCTGGTGCTCGTTCCGCCCGCGGTGGACGATGCACTCAAACTGGAGCTTTTGGGCCAGGTGCGCGAGATGGTGCGCCCCTTGGGCTTTGGCAAGTTCAGCGTGACCAGCGCCGCCGAGCACGACCGCGTCATCGCCTTTACGAGCCAGCTTGCGCACGTGGTATCCAACGCCTACGTCAAAAGCCCCACTGCCCAGGTCCACCACGGCTTTTCGGCAGGCAGCTACCGCGATCTCACCCGCGTGGCGCACCTCAATCCGCAGATGTGGTCCGAGCTCATGATCGACGACGCGGACGCGCTTGCCTTCGAGATCGACCATCTGATCGAGTCGCTTGGCGCCTACAGCCGTGCGCTCAAGGACCGCGACCAGCGCTATCTGGAGAATCTCCTTGCCGAGGGCGACCGCATTAAGCGCGCACTCGACGACGAGGCCTCCCACTAGATCACCTATCACGCCAGGTCGAAAGGACCATAGCTTATGGCGATTACCATCGATATCAACACTGCACGCCCCTACCAGGTGCATGTAGGCACGTTTTTGCTGGAGCAGGCGGGACCGCTCGTGCGCGCCACTGCCGGCGGCACCAAGGCCGTCATCGTGACGGACACCAACGTGGGCCCGCTCTACCAGATGCCCGTTAAGCAGAGCCTGGAGGCGTCAGGCTACGAAGTGAGCATCTGCACCTTCGAGGCCGGCGAAGCCCATAAGCGCGCCGAGACCTACGTCTGTCTCTTATACACATCTCCGAGCC
>CABRIB010000095.1 GCA_902470915.1 uncultured Collinsella sp.
TACACAAGGAGTATCGTCGGCAGCGTCAGATGTGTATAAGAGACAGCTCCATGTAGGCATCGAGCCCGGCGCCCGCAAGCGCAGACTTAACCAGCTCGGCCGGCGTGGACGTGGCAACGCACATGGCAATGCCCGCCGCCTTCGCCTGCTCCAAAAATGCCAGGAGCCCCTCGCGCGGCGGCACCTTGGAGTAGCCATCAATCAAAATCTCGCTCAGCTCGCGATAGAGCTCCTCGCCATTCGCTCCAATGTCCCATGTGTCGTGGTAGGCCTGGCACTCGTCCTCGAGCGACAAATGCTCAAACTGGGCAAAATCGTCGACCGTCACGTCGACACCGTGGCGGTGCGATAACTCGGGCTGGGCATAGGCCCAAACGGGGGTGCTATTAACTAGCGTGCCGTCGCAATCGAAAATAAAAGCAACGTTGGGGGCGGCGGTCTGGGACATAAACGAACCTTTCGATGTCAAATGGTAAACATCCTGCTAAAAACGTTTTACCAAACGTCAGACTAACAATCTTGAAACCCTAATTGGTAAAACTGTCAAGAGTTTTACCACGGCAATTCTGCCAGTGGTCTAAACATGGCGCTTACCGATTAAACGCCGCCCTAAAACCACTTTCCTTCATAAAAGTAACGTACAGGTGTTATCGTAGTTTCTGCCGAAAGTTCCACCGAGCACGCGAGGTGGAACGAATCATAGAACTATCGCCGTCCCTTCGATTCGTGCAGCCTTGGACCTTTCGCATCTAGTCACCAAGGCAACACGCTGCCGCGTCATGATGGGATCAAACGTGAGCGATACAAAGCTAAAGCCAACGGCTAAAAAACCCGCAACCCGTAAAGCCGCCCCGCACGCACCGGAGCTCACCAAGGACGATGTCTATCTATTTGGCATCGGCACGTGGGAGCGCAGCTGGGAAAAGATGGGCGCGCACCCCGACACGCAGAACCGTACGCGCGGCTGGCGCTTTTGCGTTTGGGCGCCCGACGTAAAGAGCGTGCATGTCATTGGCGAATTTAACGACTGGGATGAGCAAGCCAACCCGCTGGTGCCCGTGCATACGAGCGCTATTTGGGAAGGCTTTATTCCTGGTGCCGAGCAGGGCCAGCTCTATAAATATCTCATCGAGACCAACGAGGGCGAAAAGCTCTACAAGGCCGATCCGTATGCCTTTAAGGCCGAGTGCCCTCCGGGTACCGCCAGCGTGCTGTGGACCCTCGATGGCTATAAGTGGAACGATGCAGCGTGGCTCAAGCGCCGCGCCGGTCATAACCACATGTCGCAGCCCCTTAACATCTACGAGGTGCATATTGGCTCGTGGAAGCGTCATGGCGACGCGCCGCAGGGCGAACCGGACGAGTACGGCAACTATCCCGGCCCCATGGATCCCTTCCCCGCGCAGCGCGGCGAGTTCTACACCTACGACGACCTGTCGGTGGATCTCGTGGATTACGTGCGCGATATGGGCTATACGCATATCGAGGTCATGCCGCTCATGGAGCATCCCTTCGATGGCTCCTGGGGCTACCAGACGACCGGCTATTACGCCGCCACGTCGCGCTACGGCAACCCGCAGCAGCTCATGCACTTTATCGATGCGTGCCACGAGGCGGGCATCGGTGTGATCATGGACTGGGTGCCCGGCGGTTTTTGCGCCGACTCCCACGGCCTTGCCACCTTTAACGGCCACATGCTGTTTGAGCACGAGATTCACCCCAACTGGGGCACACATAAGTTCGACTTCGCCCGTGGCGAGGTCCGCTCCTTCCTGGTCTCCAACGTGCTGTACTGGCTCGAGAACTTCCACGTGGACGGCATTCGCATGGACGGCGTGTCCAGCATGCTGTACCTCAACTTTGGCATCGACGATCCCGGCCAAAAGAAGTTCAACAAGTACGGTACCGAGGAGGACCTGGACGCCAGCGCGTTTATCCGTCAGGTCAACTGCGCCGTGGAGGCCCACTACCCCGACGTGATGATGATGGCCGAGGAGTCAACCGCGTGGCCGCTCGTGACCTATCCGCCGCAGGACGGCGGCCTGGGCTTCCACTACAAGTGGGACATGGGCTGGATGAACGACACCCTGCACTACATGCAGACCGATTTTCCGTGGCGCCCCGGCAACCACGGCCTGCTCACGTTCTCCATCATGTACGCCTTTACCGAGAACTTCATTTGCCCACTCAGCCACGACGAGGTCGTGCACGGCAAGTGCTCGCTGATCGGTCGCATGCCGGGCGACTGGTGGCGCCAGTTTGCCGGCCTGCGCACGCTTGCTTTCTACCAAATGACGCACCCCGGTGCCAAGCTCAACTTTATGGGCAACGAGATCGGCCAGTTTATTGAGTGGCGCTACTACGAGTCCATTCAGTGGTTCCTGACCGAGGAGTACGAGACCCACCGTCATCATCAGGCGTTTATCAAGGCGCTCAACCACCTGTACACCGCCGAGCCCGCCCTGTACGAGCGCGGCTACACCGACGACGGCTTTACCTGGATCGACGCGGACAACTCCAAGCAGTCCATCGTGAGCTTTGTGCGCCAGGGCGAGGACGTCGATGACGACCTGGTGATCCTGATCAACTTTGACCCGGCGAGCTACGAGAGCTTCCGCGTGGGCGTGCCGCGCGGGGGTGACTGGGAGGTCATCTTCGATTCCGACCGTCCCGAGTTCGGTGGCAGCGGATACGCCGGTGAGGAGCCCTACACCTGTTCGAGCGAGCCCTATCCCTGGAATGGACAGATGGACTCCATCGAGATTAAGGTTCCCGGCCTGGCAGGCGTGGTGCTTAAGCGCCGCGGTCCCAGCAGCTACAAGCCGCCGGTGGTCGAGGAGCCCAAGGCTGCGCCCAAGAAGCGTACGTCTTCGGTGAAGCCCAAGCCTGCGGCTGCTAAGAAGGCTCCGGCTAAGGCGAAGGCTGCAAAGCCCACTGCCAAGGCTTCGGCCAAGTCCATCACGGCCAAGAAGGCAGCCACCAAAAAGTCTGCTCCCAAGGCCAAGACAGCTGCTGCTAAGGCTCCAGCCAAGAAAGCGTAACAAAGCCGTTACCACTGTAATTACCCGCCCCGCGGGGGCGTAGGATACATGTCATAACCGTTCCGGGAGAAACATCCCCGGGGGAAAGGAACGTATGAATAAGATCTTCGACAACAAACAGGAGTTTACCGAGCTCTATCGCGATGCCGTCATGAGCATCAGCGGCAAGAGCGTCGAGGCCGCCAGCGACCTCGATCGCTTTAACGCCCTGGCCAAGCTCGTGGCCGAGAAGGCGCGTACGGTTGCCACCAAGAGTGACGCCCGCGCCACCGCCGAGGGCAAAAAGCGCGTGTACTACTTCTCGATCGAGTTTTTGATCGGCCGCCTGCTCGACAACTACCTGCTCAACTTTGGCGTGCGCGACATGGTCGCCGAGGCGCTCGACGACATGGGCTTCGACCTGTCCGTCATCGAGAACCAGGAGCCCGATCCGGCCCTGGGCAACGGTGGCCTGGGTCGTCTGGCCGCATGCTTCTTGGATTCCATGGCAGCCGAGGGCATTGCCGGCTACGGCAACGGCATGCGCTACCGTTACGGCCTGTTTAAACAGGAGATTGTCAACGGCAGCCAGGTCGAGGCCACCGACGAGTGGCTCACCCACGGCTATCCCTGGGAGGTCCGTCGTCAGGATAAAGCCGTGACCATCAAGTTTGGTGGCCATGTTGAGGGCTTTGAGGAGAACGGCCGCACGTTCTACCGCACGGTGGACACGCAGGACATCCTGGCCGTCCCCTATGACATCCCCGTTGTGGGCTATGCCGGCGAGACCGTCAACAAGCTGCGCGTCTGGGCTGCCGAGCCGGTCGAGGAGCACTTCGATCTGGAGGCCTTCAACCGCGGCGACTATGCCCTGGCCGATGCCGAGCGCGCCGAGGCCGAGGCCATCAGCGCCATCCTCTACCCCAACGACGCCGGCGAGCACGGCCGTCTGCTGCGCCTGAAGCAGGAGTACCTGTTTGTCTCGGCCGGCATCTACAGCCTGCTCGACACTTTTGAGAAGGAGCACGGCGAGAACTGGGAGCTGCTGCCGCAGTTTGTGGCCATCCACACCAACGATACCCACCCCGCCATGTGCGGCCCCGAGCTCATGCGTATCCTCATCGATGAGAAGAAGCTCGAGTGGGATGACGCCTGGAACATCGTGACGCAGGTCGTGAGCTACACCAACCACACCATCCTGCCCGAGGCCTTGGAGAAGTGGCCCATCGGCACGTTCTCCAAGCTCCTCCCCCGCGTGTACCAGATCATCGACGAGATCAGCCGTCGTTGGCACGAGTCGTTCGACACCACGCAGGAGGGCTGGCAGGAGCGTCTGCGCCAGACCGCCATTCTGTGGGACGGCGAGATTCGCATGGCCAACCTGTCCGTGATCTGCAGCCATAGCGTCAACGGCGTGGCAAAGATCCACTCCGACATCATCAAGAACATCGTGCTCAAGGACTTCTATGCCCTCACGCCCGAGAAGTTCAACAACAAGACCAACGGCATCTCGCATCGTCGCTTCTTTGCCGAGGCCAACCCCACCTACGCCAAGCTCGTGACCGAGGCCATTGGCGATGGCTGGCTGAAGGACGCCTTTGAGCTGGAGAAGCTCAAGGAGTTCCAGAACGACGCCGAGTTCCTCAAGGCTGTGGGTGCCTCCAAGCGCGCCAACAAGGAGCGCCTGGCCGCCTACGTTAAGGCCGAGACCGGTCTGGTCATCGACCCCAACACCGTCTTCGACGTTCAGGTGAAGCGCTTCCATGCCTATAAGCGCCAGCTCATGAATATCATGAAGGTGATGGACATCTACAACCGTCGCATCGCCGATCCCAACTTCCACGTGACGCCGACGACCTTCATCTTTAGCGGCAAGGCTGCCTCGAGCTACACCTTTGCCAAGGAGACCATCCGCCTCATTAACTCCGTGGCCGACGTCATCAACAACGATGCCCGCGTCAACGAGGTCATGAAGGTCTGCTTTATCCCCAACTTCCGTGTGAGCAACGCTCAGCTCATCTACCCAGCCGCCGAGATCTCGGAGCAGATCTCCACGGCCGGCAAGGAGGCCTCGGGCACGTCCAACATGAAGCTCATGATGAACGGCGCCATTACGCTGGGCACCCTCGACGGCGCCAACATCGAGATCGCCGACCTGGCCGGCCGCGAGAACGAGGCCATCTTTGGCCTGACCGCTCCCGAGGTCGAGCAGCTCTGGGCATCCAACAGCTACTTTGCGTGGGATACCCTCAACGGCGACCGCGAGCGTCTGGGCCGCGTGATGGACGAGCTCAAGGACAATACGTTTGCCGGTCTTTCGGGCAACTTTGAGAGCATCTACAACGAGCTCATGAACAACAACGACCCCGACCTGGTCATGGCCGATTTCCGCAGCTACGTCGATGCCTGGGAGAAGCTCACCGGCAGCTACGGCGACCAGGAGACCTGGAACCGCAAGGCCCTGCTCAACACCGCCTCCTCGGGTTGGTTCTCGAGCGACCGCACCATTCGCGAGTACCGCGACGAGATCTGGCACGCATAAAGCGCGCGAGCTCCCTTTGCAGCACGGCATTATTCGACGGGCGCGACCGAGCGCCGCGCCCGTCGCTAATGGGTTTAGGAACATCGATGACAGAAGGAGAAATCGATGAGTAAGAAAGAATGCATCGCGATGCTCCTCGCAGGAGGACAGGGCAGCCGATTGGGGGCACTCACCCAAAAGATCGCCAAGCCGGCGGTTAGCTTTGGTGGCAAGTTCCGCATTATCGACTTTTCGCTCTCCAACTGCTCCAACTCGGGCATCGACACGGTGGGCGTTCTGACGCAGTATCGTCCCTACCTGCTGCATGCCTATGTGGGCTCCGGCGAGGCGTGGGATCTGGACAGCCGCGACGGTGGCGTGTCGATCCTGCCGCCGTACGAGACGCAGACCGGCGGCGCCTGGTATGCGGGCACGGCCGATGCCATTACGCAGAATCTGGACTACATCAAGGCAAACGACCCCAAGTACGTCCTGATTCTTTCGGGCGATCACCTGTATCGCATGGACTACCGCAAGATGCTCAAGACGCACATTGAGAACAACGCCGACCTCACGGTGAGCGTTATGCCCGTGCCGTGGGAGGAGGCCAGCCGCTTTGGCATCCTGACCACCGACCCCGAGGACGGCCGCATCACCAAGTTTACCGAGAAGCCCGAGAAGCCCGATTCGAACCTCGCTTCCATGGGCATCTACATCTTCTCGGCCGACGTGCTGATCGAGGCGCTCGAGGAGGACGCTCTGGACCAGCGCTCGAGCCACGACTTTGGCAAGGACATCATCCCCAAGCTGCTCGGCGAGAACAAGCGCCTGTACAGCTACGAGTTCCACGGCTTCTGGAAGGACGTCGGCACCATCGCCAGCTTCCACGAGACCTCGATGGACCTGCTGGGCAACAACCCCGAGTTCGATCTGTTTGACAAGCACTTCCCCATCATGTCCAACATCACCACGCGTCCGCCGCACTACATTGGCCCGGACGGTCGCCTGGACGACTGCCTGGTCTCCAACGGTTGCAAGATCTACGGCACCGCTCGCCACTCGATTCTTTCGACCGATGTCATCATCGAGGAGCGCGCCGTGGTCGAGGACTCCGTGCTGCTGCCGGGTGCGCACGTTAAGAGCGGCGCGCACATCTGCCGCGCTATTTTGGGCGAGAACTCCACGGTCGAAGAGGGCGTGAAGCTCGGCTCTGTCGATACCACCAAGGATACGGCCGTCGTTGGAAATGACGTCGTTATCGGGAAGGGGGAATGATCCGATGATCAATCGCAAGGCCATCGGTTATATCACCGCTAACTACTCTTCGACCTACGGCAGCGTCCTGCTCAAGGACCGCCCCATCGCGTCCGTTCCGTTTTTGGGCCGCTACCGTCTGATCGACTTCTGTCTCTTATACACATCTCCGAGCCCACGAGACGGACTCCTATCTC
>CABRIB010000096.1 GCA_902470915.1 uncultured Collinsella sp.
AGATAGGAGTCCGTCTCGTGGGCTCGGAGATGTGTATAAGAGACAGGGCAGACAGCGTGCGCCCGGCGGCCGCCTCGCGAAAAGCGTGCTCGAAAAAGCGCGCCACGAGTTCGACCTCGTCCGGGTCGCCGCTCACGGCGATGCTATCGCCACGGGCGACCACGTGAGCGCGAACCAAGCTCTCGAGCGCGCGAAGGACGCCGTCGCCGGCGCCCAAAACGCACGAGGGATCAATTCCCTCGGGAACGGTAAGTCTAATCTTCGAGGCTTCCATGAACCTCCCTGCGTGCATGGACCAAGCCGGAATCATCGACTCCGATGATAGCAACATCGAGCAGGCACGGGGCTGTAAGTCCACAGGTATCGTCAAGACGGGCATGATGGAACGAGCCGAGCGTCAGGTTGTCACCATACTCGAGCACGGCACGCTCGACCGTGCCCACGCGACGACGAGCGTCGGCAATAGCGAGCTCCTGTGCGGCGGCCCGCATACGGCGGCTGCGCTCGGCCATAACCTCGGGTGGCACCTGGTCGGGCATGTCGGCAGCAAGGGTACCGGGACGCTTGCTGTAGCGGAACACGTGCATACGCGAGAAACCCACACGGCGGCACAGCGCCAGCGACTCCTCGAACTCCTCGTCCGTCTCACCAGGAAAACCGACGATGACATCGCACGAAAGGGACGCCTGGGGCAAGTTGGCGCGAATCATACGCACCGTGTCCTCAAAGGCCTCGGCGCTATAGGGACGGCCCATGCGATGCAGGGTCGCCGTGCAGCCGGACTGCACGGGCAGGTGCAAAAACGGGGCGATACGCTGCGGGTAGCGCGCCATAACCTTAAGCAGGCGCTCGGAGATATCCATGGGCTCGACCGAGGAAATGCGCACATGCGGAATAGACGTGCGCTCCATGATGGCCTCGAGCAGCTCATCGATTTCGACGTGCTCGTCGGTCGCGCTCTTGCCATCGTAGGCACCCAGGTTCACACCGGTCAGCACCACCTCGGGCACGCCGGCCTCCTGGGCCTCGCGAACTTGCTCGAGCACGGACTCGACGGGCACGGAGCGCTCGGGGCCGCGCGCCTTCCACACAATGCAATAGGTGCAGCGATGGTTGCAGCCGTCCTGAATCTTCACGCCCAGGCGAGAGCGACCGAGCGCATCGACCACCTCACCATCGCTGCAGGCGGGAACACTATCGGACTCAACGCCCAGCACCTCGCAGACACGATCGGCGACATCTATCTTGGACGGCTCGGCAATCACGCGATCCGAAAGCTCCGACAGCTCCTCGGGATGCAAATTGACCACGCATCCGGTCACGAGCACATAGGGCTCGTTTGGATGGGCCAGCGCATGACGGACGGCCTTACGGGTCTTGGCCTCGGCCTCGCCCGTAACGGCACAAGTGTTAATGACGATCAGATCGGCATCCTGGGGCTCCACAATAGCAAAGCCCAGGCGCATAAGATCGGCAGTGATACGGTCAGACTCAACCCGGTTGACACGGCAACCGAGGTTGACGACGGAAATATGGGGTGCGAGCACGCGGGCTCCTTAATCGAGGATATCGTCGAGGGCACTCTTGATACGGTCGGTCACCGACTTCTTACCGGAAGCGACGTCATCGCCCATCTCATCGGCAAAAGCACGGAGCAGCTCGCGCTGCTTATTGGAAAGATTGGTGGGAACGACCACGCGCAGTTGCACGATCAGGCGGCCACGCGAACCGCCACCGCCAATGCGCGGCATGCCGTAATTATTGACGCTCACGGTGTCGCCGTACTGGGCGCCGGCGGGAACCGTCACCTTAACGACCTCGTCGGGCATAATGCCCTCGACCTCGATCTCGCAGCCGAGCGCAGCCTGCGCAATCGAGATATCGCTCACCAGGTACAGGTCGTCCCCGTTGCGCTTAAAGCGCTCATGGTCGGCAACGCGCACGTTGACAATCAGGTCGCCCGAAGGCTCGCCGCGAAGGCCGGCCTCGCCAAAGCCGCTCACGCGCAGCTGGCGACCGGTCGAAACGCCGGCGGGAATATCGATGTCGATCTTTTCGTGCGAAGGCGTGCGGCCCTGACCGTCGCAGGTCTCGCAGGGATGGTCGATGACCGTGCCCTCGCCATGGCAGTCGGGACAAGGCGAAGAGGACTGAACCTGGCCCAGGAACGAGCGCTGGACCGTCGTGACATAGCCCGTGCCGTGGCAGCGGCTGCACTGCTTTTCCTGTGCGCCCTCGGCCCTACCGGTGCCGTTGCAATCCTCGCAGGGAGCAAGGCGGTCATAGCTGATCGTCTTTTTGCACCCGAGCGCCGCCTCCTCAAGGGTAACCGAAAGGGAGATGGCCATATCGCGGCCGCGACGACGCTCGCGGCGATTTCGGGCGCCACCGCCAGCACCGCCGCCAAAGAACGACGAGAAGAGGTCGTCCATGCCCATGCCGCCAAAGATATCGTTAATGTCGACATAGCCGGAGCCACCGGGGCCGTCCGCGGTGCCGTAACGGTCGTAGTTAGCACGCTTCTGCTCGTCGGAAAGAACGGAATAGGCCTCGTTGAGCTCTTTGAACTTGGCCTCGGCCTCGGGGTCGTCCGAAACGTCCGGGTGTACGGTACGGGCCTTCTTTAGAAACGCGCGCTTAATCGTCCGCGCATCGGCATCCTTGTCGACGCCAAGTACCTCGTAGTAATCCCTATTTTCCGACACGACCGAATCCTTCCGACTTTCATTATTGTCACAGTGCGTCCTATACCCAAGCTGGGCCGGCCGCAAACAGAGGGGTTGATGTTATTGCATTGCGTAGGGCGAAAGCATGGCACGCTGCGAGCAGCTCGCAAACCAAACCGACACGAGCGCAAACATAAATCCGTTGGCAAAACCGTTGGCAAACTGCATCGCGCCGCGCTTCCACCACAGCAGGCTGCGGTGCAGCACGCCGTCCGAGACCACCATAAATAGGCCCATGGCAAACGGAATAAAGCACATCACGGCAAAGGCCGAGAACACGCCCGAGATGGCCGACAGCACCAAAAACGGCGCCACGATGCCCATCAGGTAAAAACCGGTACGAGCCTTACCTTCCAGGCGCTCGGCCTCAACATGGGCGCGACCGACCAGGTCGCCGCCCGCGGCACCGTTGGTGCCAGCATGACCCATGCCGCCAATGCGGACCTCGTCGCCATCGTGCGTGCCGGCAGGAAACTCAATCGTCTGCTCGGAGGTTACGCGAGTACGACCGCTGCCGCCGCAATCAGGGCAGGGATCGGCCACGACTTTACCGGAACCGCCGCACTCGGGGCAGACCGACTGGAACGCACCCGCACCAAACAGGAAGGACAGGTCGACGTCGATGTGGCCGCGGCCACCGCAGCTCGGGCAGGTATGGGCATGCTCAGACGAAACGGAGCCCGAGCCGCCGCAATGTCCGCATGTATCGAAACGCGTGTAGCGGACGGTCTTGCGGGCACCGCCCTTGGCCTCCTTGGCGTCGAGTTTGATATCGACGACCACGTTGGCGCCGTTCTCGGGATTGTAGGCAGCCTGGCCGCGACGCTGCTGGCCCCAGGCACCACCAAAGGGAAAGCCGCCCTCAAAGGGATTGCCATAGCCCGTGTTGCCGGCGTAGCCGCCACCATAGGGCGAAGCCGTAGGAGCACCGGCAAAGGGATTGCCAGAGCGCATGGCGTCGTAGCGCGCACGTTTTTGCTCATCCGAAAGCACGGCGTAGGCCTCGGAAACCTCTTTAAACTTTTCCTCGGCATCCGGCTCTTTGTTGACGTCCGGATGGAGCTTGCGGGCCTTTTGCTGGAAGGCCTTTTGAATATCACGCGAGGTGGCGTCCTTGGAGACACCCAGAATCTCGTAGTAATCTTTTTCGTTCATCGTCGCCATGCGCGGCAACCTCCTGCTCACAGCAGCGTATATATTCCGGTAATTCTACCCGAGCGGCCTAAGCTAGATCCCAAAACAGCTCGAACAGAACATTTCCATCGAGCCAGCCCAGGTGTGTCGGCGCTAAATGAGCTCGAACATGGCCCGCGACGACATCTGCCGAAGCGAAGGGTCCCTCATGGACCCCGAGCGTCTCGGGCACCCAAGTGGCAAGACCCAATTCAAGCGCGCGATCACAGGCAGCTGCCAGCTCATCCGCTGGGATGACGCAAGCTGCACGAACCAACAGGTCGGACGCAACACCGCCCGTCATGCGACAAGACAGCATCAGGTCTTCAGCCGCAGCCTCACGCTGCGACAGATATTCGGCCTCAAACGCCGTCGCGTCATCGTCACGTTGCACCAGACGCACGCGGTACGAATCGCCTCGAGAAGACACGCCGGGGAACAAACCTGCAAGACGGTCGAAATCCTCGGCGTCGAGCATGCCCGCGGCAGAGCGACCCAGGCCCAAATAGCCCTGGCCGGTCCAGTAGGTAATGTTATGGGCGCACTCATGTCCGTCGAGCGCATAGCTTGCCACCTCATAGGGGTGATAACCGACCGCACCCAGACGCTCACGCGCCACGTCCATGCATGCGGCCTGAAAATCCTCATCAGGCTCGAGCGACTCGTCGCGGCACGCCATGCGATAAAGGGGCGTCCCCTCCTCAAGCGTGAGCGGATAGACCGACACATGATGCGGAGCCGCCGCCAGCACGCCATCGAGCGTGCGCTTCCAACTCGCTGCGGTTTGCCCGGGAAGTCCGCACATAAGGTCGCACGACACGTCAAGCCCAGCGTTCTTGACCGTCGCGATGGCGACGAGCGCCCGATCGGCATCGTGAATACGGCCGATGGCGGCAAGTTCGGTGTTATCGAGCGTTTGCACACCCAGAGAGACGCGTGTGACACCAACCTTGGCAAGCGCAGCGGCAAGCTCGGCGGTCAGCGACTCGGGATTGGCCTCGCAGGTAAACTCAACGGGGGCGCACGACGCACGAATACGCCGCGCCAGCTCCACCAGGCGCTCCCCCGCCAGCGACGGCGTACCGCCGCCAACATAGACGGTGCGGATCTGGTCAAGGGTCCCAGCTTTGCCAAAAGCATCGAGGCGCGCGAACAACTGCTCAAAATAGGCATCGAGCGCAGCGCTCAGGTCGCACGGAGCAAAACTGCTCGAGTCAAAGTCGCAATAGCGGCATTTTTGAGCGCAAAACGGCACGTGCACGTACAGCGCGGTAACGGCCACCCTTAAGCCTCCAGCGGATGAGGGGACACCGATTCGCCGGCGGCAAGTGCGGCCTCGCAGGCCACCACATCGCGCTCGATCTCATCGACCAGCACCATAAACTCCTCGTATGTGGAACAGCGCACCACATGGGCACGCCAAGCGGCGGCATGGGGCATGCCTTTTAAGTACCAGCTTGCGTACGTGCGGGCACGCGACATGAGCGGTAGAAGCTCGTGCGTCAGCGTTAGGTGTTCACGCAGGGCGTCCAGGCGCTCGACGGAGCTACGCGCCGGCACCGGCGTGCCATCGAGCGCAAGGGCGCGAGCATCACCGAACACCCACGGATTGCCGTAGATGCCGCGCGCGATAAACACCGCGCTGGCACCCGAGCCTTGCAGATGCTCAGCAGCGTCCTCGGCCGAGAACACATCACCCGAACCGATAACGGGAATCTCGACGGCGTCGGCCACCTCATCGACGACCGACCAATCGGCCTGGCCCGTATAGAGCTGCGTGGCACAGCGGCCGTGCACCGCCACCGCAGCTGCCCCTGCCCCCTCGAGCATCTGGGCAAACGTCGCGGCATTGCGGTCTTCGGCGTAAAAGCCCTTGCGAATCTTCACGGTCACGGGAACATGCGCCGCGCCCACCGCTGCCTCGACAATCTTCTCAGCCAGGTCGGGCGTGCGCATAAGCGCCGAGCCCTCGCCCTTGGTAACGACCTTGCGAGCCGGACAGGCCATGTTGATATCAATCAATGACAGGCGATCGCCCACGCGTTCCTCGACGGCAGCGACGGCACCCGCAAACTGATCGGGCTTGGAACCAAAGAGCTGCACGCAGATCTGCTGTTCCTCATCGGCCGGCAACACCAGGCGCCACGTCTTGTTGCTGGCATAGGCAAGGCCCGCAACGCTCACCATCTCGCTGTAGGCAAGGTTGGCACCGCGGCGGCGACACATGATGCGATAGGCGGGGTCGGTTACGCCCGCCATGGGAGCCATAAGGAACGGCTGCTCGGCATAGGCGCCCAGCAGCCGCTTGCTGTATTCAGAAAGCGCCATGGACTTACTCGTCTACCTTGAGGATCGCCATAAAGGCCTCCTGCGGAACCTCGACCGAACCGATGGCCTTCATGCGCTTCTTGCCCTCTTTCTGCTTCTCGAGTAGCTTGCGCTTACGCGAGATATCGCCACCATAGCACTTGGCCAAAACATCCTTGCGGCGCGCCTTGACGGTGGAGCGGGCGATGATCTTGTTGCCGATGGCGCCCTGAATAGGCACCTCGAATAGCTGGCGCGGGATGATTTCCTTGAGCTTGTCGCACAGGCCGCGGGCCAGGCCATAGGCCTTGTCCTTGTGCACGATAAACGAAAGCGCGTCCACCTCGTCGCCCGAAAGCAGGATATCGAGCTTCACAAGCTCGGAGGGACGGTACTCGTTGAACTCGTAGTCGAGCGAAGCATAGCCCTTGGTACGGCTCTTGAGCTGATCGAAGAAGTCCAGGATGAGCTCGGCAAGCGGCATGTCAAAGCGCATCTCGACCGATTTGCTCGTGAGATGGATCATATCGGTTGTAATGCCGCGATGCTCGATAGCGAGCTGCATGACGGCACCAGTATACTCGGGCGGGCAGATAATCTTGGCCTTGAGGTAAGGCCTGTCTCTTATACACATCTCCGAGCCCACGAGACGGACTCCTATC
>CABRIB010000097.1 GCA_902470915.1 uncultured Collinsella sp.
TACACAAGGAGTATCGTCGGCAGCGTCAGATGTGTATAAGAGACAGATGGGTCAGGCCCACGACCTGCCGCAGATCAATATCTTCGACGAGCACGCGGTGGTTGTCGAGGGCTACGGCGAGTTCACCGGTATGACCCGCGAGGAGTGCCGCGAGGCCGTCATCAAGTGGTTCGAGGAGCACGATCTGCTCGATCACGTCGAGGACCACGACCACTCCGTCATGCACTGCTACCGCTGCGACGCCGCGCTTGAGCCGTGGCTGTCCGAGCAGTGGTTCGTCGCCGTCGACAAGCTCAAGGGGCCGGCGCTCGACGCCGTCAACTCCGGCAAGGTTACCTTCCACCCCGCGCGCTGGACGCAGACCTACACCACCTGGATGGAGAACCTCAAGGACTGGTGCATCAGCCGCCAGCTGTGGTGGGGCCACCGCATCCCCGTGTTCTACTGCGAGGACTGCGGCTGGGAGGATGCCCTTACCGAGGACACCGACGTGTGCCCCAAGTGCGGCGGCCATCACGTGCATCAGGACGAGAACGTGCTGGACACCTGGTTCAGCTCGCAGCTGTGGACCTTCGCCACGCAGGGCTGGCCGCAAAAGCCGGAGCTGCTCGAGGGTCATCACCCCACGACGGCGCTCGTCACCGCGCGCGACATCATCGCGCTGTGGGTCGCCCGCATGGTTATGAGCTCGCTGTACTTCCTGGACGAGGTGCCGTTTAAGGACGTCGTCATCTACCCGACGATTCTTGCCAAGGACGGCAGCCGCATGTCCAAGTCCAAGGGCAACGGCGTTGACCCCATGGATCTCATTGGCATGTACGGCGCCGACGCCATGCGCTACAACCTGCTGACGCTCTGCACCAACAACCAGGACGTCAAGTTTGACGCGAACATCGACAAGAAGACTAAGAAGCTTATCGACAGCCCGCGTACCGACCAGGCTAAGTCGTTTGTGACCAAGATCTGGAACGCAAGCCGCTTCCTGCTCATGAACATGGAGGGCTACACGCCCGGCGAGCCCGTCGTGGAGACGCCGGCCGACGCTTGGATGTTCAGCCGCCTGGCCAAGGCCGTGAAGATGGTCACCGAGGGTATTGAGAACTACACCTTTGGCGACATGGCCCGCGGCGTGCAGCAGTTCTTCTGGAACGAGGTCTGCGACTGGTACGTCGAGGTCACCAAGGCCCGCCTGAAGGGCGAGGGTCGTCTGCAGGCGCAGCGCAACCTGATCTTTGTGCTCGATACCTCCATTCGCCTGATGCACCCGCTTATGCCGTTTGTTACCGAGGAGATTTGGGACAACATGCCGGCGAGCGTGCTCGATCTGGACGCCGAGGGCAACGTGAACCGCGCCGAGGCGCTCATGATCGCCAAGTGGCCCGAGCCCGCCGACTACGCCAAGTATGTTGACGAGGACGCCGAGCGCGCGTTTGAGCTGTGCCGCGCCGTCGTTTCCGCCGCCCGCGCCACGCGTTCGCGTTACCGCTTGAGCCCCAAGGCCGAGCTCGACGTGGTCGTGCGCGCCGGTGCCGAGGATATCGAGAAGCTCGAGAGCCTGCGCTCAACTATTGAGCCGCTGGCCAACACCGCTTCGCTGGTCATGGGTACCGACGTTGAGAAGCCGGCTGCGAGCATCGCCGTGGTCGATAGCGGCGTCGAGGTCTTTGTGGTGCTCGAAGGCAAGGTTGATCTTTCGGCCGAGAAGGCACGTCTGGAGAAGGAGATCGCCGCGGCGCAGAAGGAGCTCGCCGGTTGCGAGAAGACGCTCGCCAACGAGGGCTTTGTGGCCAAGGCCGCACCTGCGGTGGTGCAGAAGAAGAGGGACCGTGCAGCTGAGCTCAAGGAGATCCTGGCGGCGCTGACTGCTCAGGTTGCAGACTTCTCGTAGGTCTAACTTGGGGGCGCGTCCCGATGCTTTGCTCTCCGCTGTGGACAGTCCTGCGCAAGACGGACAGCACATTAAGTGCTGTCCTTTGCGTGCGGAACTTGCGGCGAGCAAAGCATCGGGCCGCTCCTAGTTCGTTTACGTGGTTGTTTGCATCTGGCGTGTTGGGGCCACTGGGTTGTGGCCTTGATCTTGCTGCAATCGGGTAAAGGCTGAAATTGTCAACGCGAGGGGCTCATTCTTTTTGATGAGCCTCTTTTTCTGTTATGGGGGACTTTGGGTTATGGCTAAGCGTTCTGGGTCGTATGTCGTTCCTTTCTCGTATGAGTTGCTTTCGTTTGATGAGGCTGTGGGGCTGGCTGCTGATACGGGGCGGATTTCTGGGGATGCTGGGCCTCTGCTTGAGACGGTTGTCGATATGCTCGATGAGCTAGGGCGTCCGGACGAGTACTTTGATTGCATTCAGGTTGCCGGTACCAATGGCAAGACTTCGACTACGCGTTTTACGGCTGCTATCCTTCGCGGCGAGGGGCTCAAGACCGCGCTGTATACGTCGCCGCAGCTTGTTCGCTATCCCGAGCGCATGGAGGTCGACGGGCGCGTTGTGAGCGATGAGTCGTTTGCCCGTGGCGTTTCTGCCGCTGTGGAGGCGGGGCATCGCGTGAATGCGCGCCGTGTGGCGGCGGGGGAGCGTGCCTATACCATCACGCCGTTTGATCTGCTTACGGCTGCCGCACTGGTGGTGTTTGCCGAGGCTGCGGTGGACGTTGCCATGCTCGAGGTTGGCATGGGCGGGCGTTGGGACGCCACAAGCGCGACCGATCCCGTGGCCGTCGCCATTACGGGCATTGGGCTCGATCACACACGCATTCTGGGCGATACGCTCGAGGCCATTGCGGGTGAGAAGGCTGCGGTTATTAAGCCTGGGCGCCTGGTTGTTCTGGGCGAGGGCGCGCATGAGGCTAGCGTTCAGCGTGTGATGGACGCCCGTTGTCGCGAGTGCGGCATTGTGCCGCTGGTGGTGAACCATGCCACGACCAAGGTGCCGGAGCACGTGGGCGATACGGTTGAGTTTAGCTGCACCACTCCGCGTGCGATCTATACGTCGAGCATGGTTAAGCCAGCGTATCAGCCGCAGAATGCTGCGTGCGCGATTATGCTGTGCGAAGGGTATTTGGGTCGCGAACTCGATCATGACAAGCTCGATGCGTCGCTTATGGGCTGCCCCACGCCGGGCCGATTTGATGTGCTGGGCACCGATCCGCTCAAGCTGATTGACGCCTGCCATAACCCTCAGAGCTGCGAGAATTTTGTGAGCGCGCTGGACGAGATCGATCCGTGCGTGGAGAACCGCCCCACGCTGCTGTGTGCCGCGCTGGCCGATAAGGACGTGGCGGGTATCGTTGACGTTCTGGTTCCGGCGTTCCCCCGCGTGGCCGTGACCCAGACCGATTCCGATCGCGCCCTGCCGGCAGAGGAGCTCGCCGCCCTCGTTGATGCCGATAAGCTCGCGGGCGTATACCCGAGCGTGTCCGAGGCCCTCGCTGCCTTCGATGCCGCGGGCGAGCCTTTCGTAGCCGCCGGCACTATCACCCTAGCCGGCGAAGTAGCCGGCCTGCTGCGCTAACCCATCCCCTCATCAGTTGCGGTGAAATACGGACTGTTTTACAAGCCAGAAGCCTCAAACAGTCCGTATATCACCGCAACTCAAAAGCAGTCAATTTGGGACGGGGCTTTTTTAGCTGCCCTGTACCCCGAGTTGACTCGCTTGTCACGAAATGGGCCTATTTACTACGTTTGACCGGTAACGCTTGACCATAGCGAGAATCGCGAAATTAAAACCGCAGGTAGAAGGCTTGCCAGTTTTCGAAAACGCGGGTGTGGTCGACCCGTGTGGGTCAAACGTAGTAGATAACCCTTTTTCGTGGCGCATCTCTAGACTGTCAAATTGGTCGACTTGGCCCCATGGTAGTTGCGGTGAAATAGTCCCTGGATTATGCCTCTGTGGGCCAATCTGGGAACTATTCCACCGCAACTTATTGAGGGGCTATTGGGTAAAGGCTAGTCTAGGCGGACTGGATCGTGGGGGTAGGCGTTGAGAATCTCGACGCCGGTCTCGGTAACCAGGGCCAGGTCCTCGATGCGGACGCCGGTGCGGCCGGGGAGGTAGATGCCCGGCTCGATGGAGAACGTCATGCCTGGCTCGATAACCTGTTCGTTGACCAGCGAGACGTCGCCCGGCTCGTGGTCCTGAAGACCGATCGAGTGGCCCAGGCGATGCGTAAAGTACCGCCCATAGCCTGCGTCTTCAATCACATCGCGCGCGGCGCGGTCCAGGTCGCACATGCGCACACTCGGTGCGATGAGTGCCTCGGCGGCCTCGTTGGCGCGGCGCACGATGTCGTAGATGCACGCCGTCTCCTCGTCCGGATCGCCCCAAAAGAACGTGCGCGTCATGTCCGAGCAGTAGTTGCGATGACGCCCGCCAATGTCGAACAGCACTACGTCGCCGCGCTTGAGCACGGTGTCGTCGGGCTCGTGGTGCGGGTCGCCGGCGTTAGCACCAAAGCTCACGATGGGCGGAAAGCTAAAGCCCTCGCAGCCGTGCTTGCGATACAGGCCGAGCATCTGGTCGGCAATCTCGCGCTCCGTCACGCCTTCGTGGACGAGCTTGATGGCGTCGGCCATCACGGCGTCGTTAGCGGCCGAGGACGCGCGCATGAGCTCCTGTTCGGCGTCATCCTTGTGGGTGCGCGCGGCGGTGACGGCAAAGTCGCCCAGGAAAAACTCGCTGGCGGCGTGGCGCTCCATAAGTGGCATCAAAAAGCCGGAACGCATGACGGTGTCGATGCCGAGCGGTTTGTTCGGATCGACCTCGCGAACGATGGCGTCGGCCACGACGTCAGTATCGGTGTGATAGGCCACGCGGGCATTGTCGTACTCGGGCAGCTGATGCAGCGCGTTGACCAAGATCACAGGTTCGCTATCGCGTGCGAGCAGCACGCCGCAAAAACGCTCGAACATATCGGCATAAAAACCGGTCAGATAGTAAATCGACCACGGGTCGTTTACGAGCAGCTGTGCGCCGGGGTGCTGAGCCTCGAGCGCATCAAGCACGTGCGCCACACGCTGGTCATCGACATGTGCCATACATCGTCCTTTCGCTAGGGTGCCACCATGGTATCCCAAGCCCGGCACATAGGGACGTTCCTTTTATGCCGGCACCTTGGGACACTCCTTAGCATGGGCTGTCTAGCGAACGTTCGGGCAAAAGTAGCTAAAAGAGGCCCGTCCCAAATGGGCTGGTTTCAAAAGTATGGCGGATTACGGGGCTGGACCTGTATTACTTGACCATGGCAAAAATCGCGAAATTAAAACCGCATGTAGATGGCTTGTCAAAAATTGAAAATGGCCGGTATGGATGGGGGTCTCCGAATCAGCCCCGTAATCCGGCATAGTATTGAAATGACACTAAAGTAGGCACAAGCTAAATACCGATTCCAAGGATGGTTGCGGTGGAATAGTTCCTGGATGCCGGGGTTTGGCGGAAATCAGGAACTATTTCACCGCAATTGAGGAGGGGCGGGGTGGATGGCGGGGTAGCTAAAAGAGCCCCGTCCCTAATTAGCTACTTTGACTCGGTCGATGTCCATGCTGGCGATGAGGTTGATGTTGGTGTCGAGGAGGTCTTCCAGCATGATGTCGCCCATGCGGATGGGGGCGTTGACGACCAGGCCTCGGATGAGGGCCATGGCTTGGGCGTGGAGTGCCAGCGGGATGGCTTCGGCCGTGCGCACAGGCAGAAGCGCCTCGTCGCCGCCGGATGCGGCCACGGTGGTGGTGAGCACGCGCATGGGGCAGGTGAGCTCCTGATGCGCGAACATATCGCCGCGCGGGCAGTTGTTGCCGGTTACGGAGCGCACTTTCACCACGGCGCCATTGGCGTCGCGCTCTACCTCTACGGTCAGGAGGCACTCGGATGGGCAAGTGGTGCAGTTGAACTGCAGCGTCTCAGTCACTTTCGTGCTCATGAGCTATGCCTCCTCGACGGGATCGACGGATAGGACAATCTCGTTGGTACCCAAGGCGAGCGCTTGTTTGATGATCTTTGCCGGCAGAGGGAGGCTTTCCATAACGCTCGGCTTAAACGCGTGGACCTTTCCGGCGAACAGTTCCTCGTCGCCTGCCAGAATGCGCACGCGGGCAGCGTCGACTGGTCGGCGTACGCGGAAGTTCAGCTTGGCGAGCGCCACGGCCGTAATGCGTCCCGGTAGCGCGTATCCCGCAATGCCGGCAGGGGAGACGGTAAGCTCGCAGTCCGGAACGGCGCCCACGCCGGTCCCCAGCGCGTACGCCGCCGCGGCCGCACCGGCCCTCTCGGACTCGGTCGTTACGTTGTCGGCCAGGTCGTGCACGTGCAGCACGTTGCCGCAGGCAAAGATGCCCGGCACGCCCGTCTGCAGGCTTTGGTCCACCACGGCGCCGCGCGTGCGCGGGTCAAGCTCAACGCCTGCGGCAACCGAAAGCTCGTTCTCGGGAATCAATCCCACCGAAAGCAGTAGCGTGTCACACGGAACAATGCGCTCGGTCCCCGGAATGGGCGCCAGGCGCTCGTCGACTTGGCTCACCTCGACGGCCTCCACGCGGTCGTGCCCGATCACGCGTGTGACGGTGGTGGACAGGTGCAGCGGAATTCCAAAGTCGTCCAGGCAGTTCTTCACATTGCGGCGCAGACCGTTGGCGTACGGCATGAGCTCGTAGACGCCCTCGACGGAAATCCCCTCGAGCGTGCAGCGACGTGCCATGATAAGCCCGATGTCGCCCGAGCCCAAAATGACGGCGCGCGAGCCGGGCTTGAGGCTGTCTCTTATACACATCTGACGCTGCCGACGATACTCCTTGTGT